>NZ_JBFUIP010000031.1:0-43356 GCF_056401815.1 Aminobacter sp. P4_D5
GGCCAGAGCATTCGCGACAAGGAGCGTGCAAAAACAGAGAAGCTCCTCAGGAAGGTGGGATATACGGCCTTGAAAGAGGCCGGGATCAAATCGAAGCGACCCAGCCTTCCAGACCTGAAGGTCCAGAAGCGAGGCAAGTAGACTTGCTGTCGCGCCCTGCTTTGCCACCGGGCCACCCGACGCCATGCAAGCGCGGTTGGTTGCGCTGTGCTAGGGAGCGTTGAACGTCGGCGGAGCCGCGTCATGCGCTCATGCCAGCTGCTGACTCAAACAAGGAAAATGATATTGATTGAAACGACGCGCGAGGCAGCACTGATCGCTTTGGGCTGGTCTTCCTTCTTCGGTGACCAGGTCAGCGCGGAGGAGGCCGGCCTCGTGCCCGTTCGCATCGCCAATATTCACCGCGCACGAATGAGCGGACATTCCGCCAATGGTCCGATCGAACTCGTTCTGCCGGCCAACAGCGCAAGTGGCGACTATGCGGTGGGCGACTTCGTACTTGCAGGACCGGGCGATTTCCTTGTGCGACGGYGCCTCGCGCGCAGCTCGCTCCTAGCCCGGCGCATGAGTGACCGCAGCACTCAGCTGTCYGGCGCCAATATCGACGCGCTGTTTATAGTCACCTCCTGCAATGGCGATTTCAGCGTGCCTCGGCTCGAGCGCTATCTGGCCATGGCAGCGCAGTGTGAGATCGCTCCGGTTCTGGTTCTGACCAAAGCCGACACGAAGGAGGATGTGGGTTCCTTCATCGCGCAGGCCGCTGCACTGGCGCGGGACCTCCCGGTGGTTGTGGTCGATCCTCGCCGGCCCGACGCGCTGACAAAGCTGCGGCCCTGGTTCGGCCGGGGCAAGACCGTGGCGCTCACCGGTTCCTCGGGGGTGGGAAAGTCGACTCTCGTCAACACGTTGGCGGCCACCGGCTCGGGCACCGCTCAACTCACCGGTGCCATTCGCGCCCATGATTCCACAGGTCGGCATACGACGACGGCGCGCTCTTTGCATCCGGTTGCCGGCGGCGGCTGGGTGCTGGATTCTCCTGGAATCCGCTCATTGCATCTCGGCGAGATGGCCGACGGTCTCGATGTGGTGTTCGCCGAGATCACCGAATTGGAGACCCAGTGCAAATTCAGCAATTGCACGCACACCCACGAACCATCCTGCGCCGTGCTCATTGCCCTCGAAGACGGGCGGATCGATCCCGCACGCTTCTCGCGTTGGCGTAAGCTGCATGACGAGAATACAGCTCTCGGCACTCCCAGGCCGGTCCGCCGCTGAAACTTGCCCTCAAACCACGACAAGCTCGTTTTGTGGGTCGGGAAGTAAGTCCGCTTCTGATGCTTCCGAACCTGAAACAGGCCGGTCCGAAATCGGCCCCAAGGCTGTCGTTGAAGGCAGTTGCGCTAGCCTGCCAATGCCAGTTTGCCGTAGCGGCTGACCTCGCTCTCGATCTCGGAGATTAGGCTTTCGAGGGCAGGATTCCTCGTCTTCCTTGCGCGTCGCACCACGTAGACCAGCGGCGGGGGCGCAGGAAGGCGGGTGTCGACTATATCCATGTCCGGACGCAGATGGCGGTCACTGAGGAGCGCGACGCCAAGTCCCGCGTTCACCGCGGCGACGATGCCCGCAGCACTTGAGCATTCGAACACGGTTTCCAGGTCCGCACCTCCATCCTGTCCAATGTCAATTGCCCAGCGTCGATAGAAGCAGTCGTCGTCGAAGGAGAGGAATGGGATCGGTCCTTCAGGATCCAACAACAGCTCGCGGGATTTGACCCAATGAAGGTTCTCGCGAAACAGCACCACATCTGTCGGCCGGACCTCATGGGCGAAAACCTGCACGATGGCCACGTCCAGCTCGCCGCGATCGAGCATTGACCGCAGCACCAGGCTCATTCGAACCTTCGTTCTCACCGCTACCTGGGGATGCAGGCGCCGAAAGCGCCCGAGGATGCGCGACAAGTCCGAACAGGTCGTGTCCTCAGTTGAGCCCAGCAAGATTCGACCCGCCAGGTCGGACTTCGCCAAGCTGACCAGCGCCTCGTCGTGCAGGTCGAGGATCTTCACGGCGTATTCAAGCAGCGCCCCTCCTTCGGAGGTGAACATGCCGCCGCCGGGCCGTCTATCCAGCAGCTCGCAGCCCAGGCTGGTTTCCATGCGCTTGACCTTGTGGCTCACTGCGGATTGCGTAAGCCCGAGCGCCTCGGCAGCCCGGGTGACACCCCCGTGGAGCTTGATCGCCCGAAGCGCACGCAGCGCATCGATGTCCAACCGCCTGGTGTTGATCTCGTTCATCCTTGGCCCCAACCTAGTGGCATACGACGACTGCATGGTCCAAGCATGTCATTTTTGCAAGGAATGATTACCGTGAGGCAATGCCTGTCATCATATGATCGAAATTTGTCATGTGCGCGGCCCTCAGGGAATGAGTAACTCGGGATGATATCCATGTGGGCATCCCATGACCGCTCTTTCTCTGTCTCCCACGGCCGCGACACGGTCCCGCTTCCTCTGGCCCGTAATGGCAGCGTTGCTCGTGATCGGCTGGAGTTCGGGGTTCGTCGGCATCCGCTATGCCAGCGAGCAGGCGAGCGTGGCCGTCTTGCTGTTTTGGCGCACGCTGTTGTCGGGGGGCCTGCTGCTTCCGTTCGCCCTGGCTTTCGGGCCGAGGATGCGTCTGCGCGCCGTACTGTCTCAGGTCGGGTTCGGCGTTATGGCGGTTTTCATCTACTTGGGAGGCTTTGCGCTTGCAATCGAGCAGCGCGTCCCGACCGGGCTGGTCGCGCTGATCTCCGATCTGGTGCCGCTGGCGATCGCGGTTATGGCCCAACCCTTCCTGGGAGAGCGGCTCACAAGGCGGCAGTGGTTGGGCACCGCCATCGCTGTCACGGGAGTGCTGATCGTGTCCTTCGACAGTCTGAGCTTCGGTACCGCCCCCTTTTGGGCTTACGGGTTGACCATTGGCTCGATGATGGTGTTCGCCTTGGCTTCGGTTCTCCGCAGGGGCCGGGAATCGCTTAACATGCCGGTTCACCAAAGTCTCTGCATCCACACGCTGACGGGTGCAGTCCTGTTCGGCATCTGCGCCATCGCTCAGGGAGGGATCGCGCCGCCCATGACCCGCGAGTTCGCTATCGGCATGGCCTGGCTCGTGCTGATCGCTACGTTTGCTGCCTACTCAGTGTACTACACCATGCTGCGCATGTTCCCAGTGGCGAAGGTAAGCGCGGCCATTTACCTGAGCCCGCCAGTGACAATGCTCGGGGCTTGGATGCTGTTGTCGGAGCCGCTCACCCCGGCAATGTTCCTGGGTTTGGGCGTAACTCTGGTGGGCGTCTGGCTGACTTCGCGCGGATAAGTGTCAAACGGCCCTTTAATTGCGGGCAGTTGTCAACCCGATTTCGCACTGCCATCGCCGGGGTCATGGTCCTTTCCGAGGTCGAGTGCCTCATGATGTTGTTCGGGTCGGGCGCCTCAACGTTTCCAACGAGATGCAGATGAACTGCTGTCAGCCGTTTGACCGAGGTCGCCGCAACCACCGTCCCGGCGGGGACATCACGAGTTCCGCGTTGATGGCGGCCCGAGAACTCGTTTGGGGGAAGTCGACTAAGCTATCTTTTCGTTACCCCACTCGAAGCTGGTGCCGTCAACCCAAATGCAATGTAGCAAAACGGCGATCTTCCGTGCGACCGCCACCTTTGCCTTCTTCAAGCCGATCCGCCTCGACAGACGCATTCCCCAAGCCTTCAGCGAGGACCATTTCTTGGTCCGGTGCAGGAGCACGCTGGCCGCCTCATACAGATAGGTTCGCAGCAGTCGATCTCCCCAGCGTGAGACGCGGCCATTGATATCCGTTTCACCGGACTGCTTTCGTCGCGGCGTCAGGCCAAGATAGGCACCAACGTTGGCGGCCGAGCGAAAGCGCGCGGGATCGTCGATCGTGTGGCGGAAGGTGAGCGCGGTCACCACGCCGATGCCGGGGACCGTCATCAGTCGGCGTGTGGTTTCGTCTTCATGAGCGARATGCCGGACCTGCCGATCGAGCTTCTCCTGTTCACAGCAGACCTGCTCGTGGACAGACAGAAGCGCGTGAAGCAAAGACCAAAGCGGATGTCCGTCAGCAACCAATTCCCACACCTTTCGCCGGAACTGTGACCCAATCGATCGGCTGAACTGCAGCCCGTATTCCTTCAGCATGGATCGTGTTTGGTTTTCGAGATCGCGCCGGATCTCGATAAGTCTTGACCGTGCGACGAGCATGGATCGGGCAGCCTGACTCTCTGCGCTCTTGACCTTCACTTCGCGATACCAACCGACGCGCACTAACTCGGCCAAGCCGCGGGCATCGTTCTCGTCGCTCTTGTTCATTCGGACGGAAAGCGCGGCCTTTGCATGTCGAGCGTCAATGCAGACGACCGGCAACCCRACTCTTTTCAATTCGTGCCAGAGCCAGCTGGACATGGCGCCGGTCTCAAATCCGATGCGCTCGGCGTGAGGCGCATGCTTACGCAGCAGCTCCGTCAGCGCTCCCGGATCGGACTTCGCTTTTCCCTGGAAGACTGCCTTTCCAGTATCGTCGACCACGCAGATGCTGGTCTCCCTCTGCGACACATCCATTCCGACATATTGCTTCACCGCGGCCTCCTCTGTTCGAGCTTTGACGGCTTCTGCCGTCGACCAAGTCTTCGTTCAAAGGCGCAGCGACAGCAATTACGTCATCGTTACCAAAACTGACCCCTGATCGGTGTCCAATTTTGACCCCTCTATGTGGGCGAGCGCGGATCGGCTTGGCGGAAGTGGGCCGATCAGGCGCGGTTCTTGAAGCGCCAGGACCCGTTTCCGGTCTCGATGATCTCGCAGTGATGCGTCCACCGGGGATTGGCGGATATGTATCCAGGCCGGTGTCCTTTGGCCTGACCAATTAAGAGCCCCGTACCACCCTGAAAAGAGCGGTTTTTCTGGGCTCGCCCGCAAAGAACAGACGGAACTGGGGATACTTTGATGCGTTGGGGGCGCGAAGGGGACTGATAAAGTGGCTGATGAACCCGACGAGCCGGAGCGCGCAGAAAACGTTTTGATCCAGCGCTTGATGAGAGAAACCAACGTTAGCGAAGCGCAGGCCATCGCTTTTATTGGATATGCGTGGCCGTCGCTTTTAAGGGAAGCCAAGCTTCTACAGAAAAAACGCTAGCCAGATGCTGGTAGGCGTCCAGAGTCGCGAGCAATCATGCAGACCCGCACATGGCGGTTTCACATTTGCAAGGCCCCCTCGTCCACGGCACGCCGCCTTATAACCGGGCGGCTCACATGCCCGTCGATTGCCGACGAGAAACGAGCGCGCGTCTATGCTGCGTCGGCCGCATCATCCGAGCCTTGTAGGCGAGCCAACATCATATCGATCATTTCTTCGGGGAACGGTTGGTCCGGGCATAGCGCGCTCGCTAATTCATAGGCCATATGACGAAGCTTTTCCGGTTCACGCTCATTCCCCGACGCGTTGCGCAGGGCACTTTGCAAGATGTCAAAGTCGAAGGCAGATACCTTGGTGTTGAGAGCGTCGGCCATAGCTTGCTACCCTTGAGCGGAAGCGCAATTGCGCGGTTCCTTCGGCGGAACTTCGCGAGTAGCACATGGAAAACGTGCCGTCTGTTCTTAATAGAACAGTCTATTTTTCTGTTCGGCTTCTCAGATGGGGATTGTCGTGGAGCACAACGTTGAGCAGGGAGTTGCGAACTTCCAAGGCTCCGTTGTATTGGATGAACCCGAGCCTGCGGAACTTGTTCATGAACGTGCTTACTCGGGACCGCGTGGTGCCAACCATTTCGGCGAGCGTTTCTTGGCTGATGTTGGCGATGACAGGCTGTGGCTCCCCCTCCATGCCGAAGTTTGCCATGATGAGAAGCAACCTTGCCAAACGTTTTTCGCTGGAATTGAAAAGCTGATCGACCAAATCCTCTTCGACCCTGGCATTCCTTGCCAACAAATAGGTCATGAACATTTCAGAGAATTTAGGCTCGTCCCGGAGCACGCGGGTGATTGCAGCCTTGTCGAGGCGCGTGATGACGCTCTCTGTCATCGCCGCGACCGAGGCCAGCCGCAGCGGCTGTCCACTCAAGCAGCCTTCGCCGAAGAAATCCCCGCTGCCATGGAGGGCAACGACGGCCTCCTTACCCTGTTCAGATATGACGCAGACTTTGACTTTGCCCTCTTGGATATAGAACACGGAATCCGCAGGGTCTCCTTGTGAGAAGACCGTCTCATTGGTGCGATACGTGGCGACCGTCGTACCGCCGTCCACGGTCCTGAGGAAGTCCATCACATCGAACGGAGGCTTCTTCATCGTAACTCTGCCTGGCACGTCCTGTTTGGAGTGGGCATTTTACTGCGAACTGCGCGGCGGGAAAATCCCTATCTTGGAGACTGAGGCTGCTGAGGAGCTTGCTCGGAAGCGCGAGGCCAAGGGAGGATAGTGTCCGGGCCAAGAACGGGCACTCAGGTAGGGACATGCCAGCGGAGCCGACGACGCCTAGACCAGTAGCGGGATAAGAATTCTAGCCCTTAAAGCGCCTCAGTGACCAAATGACTGGCCCGCCGGTGCCTGATCGTGAAAGTCGGTAAATAAGTATTCGCGGCAGCCTGTCTCGATCTATTTCGATAGGGCGAATTTTGTTGGCGCGCGATTTACACCTCCGACATCGAAATCGGATTTCGTCAAAATTCCTCCCACCGCCTACGACCAACATAACGTCTGCCGCCATGAAGTATGCGGTCGCCCCACAGCGGCATTCGACACATATGAGCATGCCTTGACGGACGGCTTGGCCGACGGTTCGAATGATCTGGGTCATGGAACAAAGTAGGAACAAATGCCTTGCGTGGTCAACCGGACGCGTGGCATTTTGTGATCATGGCGGGTCGCGGCCAACGAAGTCTTCGACAACCGCCAATAACCGCGTGCGGTTGACGCTTTCGGCGCTTGCAGGATGTGGTCGCGCTACCTTGACAGGAAGCGCAGGTTGGCTGGGCGGCCCTCTGTCATCGTTCAAGTGCGGAAATCTCGAGGGGCTTGGGAACAACGAGCTAGCTCATCGATTGCTTCCTTGATGCCCAAATTGGCGTGTGAACAAATGGGACAGGTACCATGGAAGATCCACAAGAGCGCATAGCAGAAGCAGTCGATAAACAGCGAGCCGTTCAAAAAACCGTGGCTACGGCCGAACGGGCACCAGAAGCACCCGAGAACAACGATCTGCCGATGCAGGCAGGCGCTCGTATCTACCCGGTGCCTCCATTTCCAACGCAACATCAAGCGAAGCCTGGCGAAGAAGAGTCCCTGGACCCTTCGCCGCTTTATGACGCGCCCTTTTATCTCGGTTCCCAGAAACTGGAAGGGAAAGTGGCTCTCATCACCGGAGGCGACTCCGGCATCGGCCGTTCGGTGGCGGTCCTTTTTGCCAGAGAAGGCGCGGATGTTGCTATAAGTTACCTTAGCGAAGATCGGGACGCCCAGGTCACGCGAAAGGCCATAGAAGCCGAAGGCCGCCGCTGCCTTCTCATTCCAGGTGACGTGTCGGATCCGTCTTATTGCAAATCAGTGGTGGCCCAGACCGTACACCAACTTGGACGGCTGGATGTCCTCGTCAACAATGCCGCTTTCCAGGTGCATTCGTCAGACTTCGCCGACCTGACCGACGAACATTTCGATACCACCGTAAAGACCAATATTTACGGCTATTTCTATATGGCGAAGGCTGCCCTTCCGTATCTCAAGCCCGGAGCAGCGATCATCAATACTGGGTCAGTCACGGGGATAAACGGAAGTCCCCAGCTCGTTGACTATTCACTCACCAAAGGCGGCATCCATGCGTTCACCCGGGCTTTGGCTGCGAGCCTGATACGTCGCGGCATCCGGGTCAACGCAGTTGCGCCTGGCCCCGTTTGGACGCCCTTGAACCCGTCGGACAAGGCTCCCGAAGATGTCTCCGAATTTGGTGCAAAGACACCCATGAAACGGCCAGCACAACCAGAGGAGATAGCACCCGCCTATGTGTTCCTGGCGTCGTCCCACTGCTCCAGCTACATCACCGGCGAGGTAATTCCAATCATCGGTGGCTACTGATGAGACGCGCGCGTACCTCGATTGTCCAGGCGTGGGATTTGTTGAGAGAAAGCGTCACGGCCTTTGTCGACGACAGTGCACTTAGCCGGGGGGCGGCGATGGCCTTTTATGCCGCCACTTCGTTGGTCCCTATCTTGCTCATCGTGATTGCGATTGCGGGCGCGGTGTTTGGCCATGACGCCGCACAACTGGCTCTTTCTGCCCAGATATCAGGCCTGATGGGGCCACAGACCGCCGATCTGCTTCAAGTGGCTCTGGAGACCGCTTCAAACAAAACGGCGGGAAAATGGGCGACCATCATTGGTCTTGGCACCCTGTTCGTGACAGCCTCCGGCGTCTTTGGCGAGATGCAGACGGCTTTGAATACGATATGGAAAGTCGAACCAAGGGGCAGCTCAGTTTCTCGCTTGGTAAGAGCCCGTGCGGTGAGCCTGGGATTGGTCGCCTCGCTTGGATTTCTGCTGCTTGTGTCGCTGATCGCCAGCGCGGCAATCTCAGCAATGCGAGATGTCATCAACGCACATCTGCCATTTGGAACAACCATCCTCAGCATTATCAATGTGGCCGTTTCCTTTGTGCTCATCGCCGCAATGTTCGCTGCGATCTACAAGATTCTGCCTGATCGAACGCTGACGTGGCGCGATGTCATCTCAGGTGCAGTCGTGACTGCCATACTCTTCAGCATCGGGAAATCGTTGATCGCCTGGTACATCGGCACGAGCGCGATAGCGTCGTCCTACGGCTCCGCCGGCGGACTTCTGGTCTTGCTACTTTGGGTCTACTATTCTTCTCAAATCTTCCTGTTTGGGGCGGAGGTTACACGGGCATACTCAATTCGACATGGGAGCAGGCCAGACCTGACGGCAGTCGTAGAGGCAAATACACGGCCAGGTGAGTACGTCTCAACCCGCAAGACCTCACCAAGCAGCTATATGGGAGGCTTGGCGATGCTCTCACTGATCACCGTAGCCTGGAACGCCGTCGCAGCCGCCAGGATTCTGCGTTCTCGGCGTCCATTCTGAAAGGCGGCGAGAAAAGCAACGCCAACGCCCCCTCGAGTCACCGCAGTTCTCCGGGAGTATGGGGGGTGCGGCCGATGCGCCCTCGTTCAGGCCCGACAGTAGGGGATCAGCGAAACTGCTCAGCCCTCTTTTTTCTTCTGCGATTGCCGTTGCTTATGCACTGGCTCGACCTATCGGAGGCATGCGAGCCATTATGGCATCTAGCCTACGTCGGTTGGGACCGTGGACTATTATCATCCCCTTCGCCTGACCGGGTGACAGGGAGTATTTCTTCGCCAGCTCGCTGACAGTATAGGGCGGCTCCGCCGTCACTCTCTGTCGGTCGAAAGTTCTCTGCGTAACGACGGCATCAAACATCGTGGTGACCCAGGTTCAGCCAACGGGGAGACCTAACAGACGGGACGCGGCAAGTCTGTTCCATACAGAACAGGTGCGACACGTTTAACTCGGCTCTTGAGATGCGAAGCTGCGGCGGGTCCTGGCCGACACTGCATGGAAGGGGCCTTGCTTGGCATCAGAAGCAAGCGCGGTCCGTTGAAATTCGTTCCAGCTGCTGCCGCTATTCCGCCCGGGGAAAGCTGGAACTTTTCCACCGCACCGGACGTTTGCTGGCGAACAGGAGAGGACGCCATGTCGGACAAGCAAGAGTTCGAAGCAAAATTCTGGAAGTCAATCCGTGCAGACATGACCGTCATGGTTGGCATCAATGGAGTCGATCCACGCCCTATGACAGCCCAGTTCGACGGGGAGCAAAAGTTAATCTATTTCTTTACCGCGAAGGATACAGAGCTGGCTGAAAAGCTGCCGCGTGCCAAAAAGGCCACGCTGGTCTACGCCGCGAAAAAGCATGACCTGTTCGCAACTGTCCACGGGACCATCAGGATCGATAACGACCGCAACACCGTTGACCGGCTATGGAACCGTTTTGTGGCTGCCTGGTTCGAAAAGGGTAAAGATGACCCGACGCTACGCCTGCTACGGTTTGACCCTGCCGATGCCCAGATATGGCTTGACGCCTCCAGTTTTGTCGCCGGCGTCAAAATGTTTCTTGGCATGGGTGACCCCAAACAGGACTACCAGGACAGCGTAGCCAAAGTGCGCCTCAAGTAGCGCCTTGACCTCACTACGACATCATCGTTTGTCGTGCACCGCGGAAGAAAAGAGTAACCCGCCCGGTTTCACCTGGCGGGTTACGCTCAAACTGACGCTTCTGAAGATGTGTGTCAGACGACTGGGGGAATACGCGCTGCGTAGCGTCTGCGCTCTTCTTCAATCTCTTCTGGGGAAAATGGGTCTGCGGTCTCGTCGAATGCGGTCCAACCGTCCTCGGCATAGGCCGCCCGACGCTGGCCGATATCCACCCAATTGGAGTTCTGAAGGATGGACCGTGCAGCGTCCTCTTCGGCTCCTTCCGTGACCCGCGCGGTAACGAGTGTCCCGCCACGTCGGACCCCCTCCGCATAGACATGGGCGTCTTCATCCGGCACTCCGGAATCAGTCAGCGCTCCGATAAGACCTCCTGTCGCGCCACCCGCGAGTGCACCGGCCGCAGCGCCTGCAGCAGTCGCTGCCAGCCAACCCKCTGCCACCACTGGCCCGACGCCCGGGATAGCCATAACGCCAAGCCCGGTTAGCAATCCGCCTGCGCCGCCAACCAACGCGCCGATACCTGCTCCCTTGCCTGCAGCGTCGGCTGTGTCGGAGTCATGGTTGTCGTAAGAGCCATCTGCATTGCTGGCGACCAAGCTGATATCATCGTGCGGAATGCCAGCTTGCACCAGCTTATCGACCGCAGCTTTTGCGTCCGAATGATTGTCAAACAGTCCTGTCACACTTACCATTATTGTCATCCTTCAAGAGAGTAGGGGTTACTGCGCTACGACGTTGCCCTGGTAGTCGAGCGAAACGACTACTTCCTTGCCGTCTTTTGTGGCTTTGCCCTGCCAGATCCCTGTCTCGGCCTTTACCAGCGCCGAAACATTTTGGAACCCGGCGTCCTGGATTCTCTCCTTGGCCTGGGCTTCAGTGAAGCTGTTTGCGCCTTCTACTGGCGCTGTTGGATTCGCAGAATCCGGGGTGACGATAGCAGGTGCCTGAACGTCGCTTGATGGCTGGGTCTGGGCGTGGGCAAAAAGCGCAGTAGTGGCGAGGAACGCCGCGCTAAGTATTAGCTTTTTCACTGTAGGTTCTCCTTGGCTATTGTTGATAGAAGAACCTTTTGGGTCTGCAATAGTTCCCAAAAAACTCGGATATATGCAATATCACCGATCGTGCACTTGCTCGCAGCTCTACGAGTTATAGCCAGAAAATAAATGGACTACCAAAGGTTGTACGGCTTGAGGTGGCTTCAAGTCCCTAAATGGCGAAAGGCACATTTGGCGCAGCTCATTGAACGGCTGGAAGGTGTTGTCGGGATTAGTCGGTACAGGAAGAGCTGACCGCGATGCCCTTATCGCATCAGGCCTGCAGATCGGAGCGCGTCTTCAATCACTTTCCTTATGCCATCTGACGGCGGCCCTTCCTTTTTTGACCCTCTCGATGTTGCTAGGGTCCTCTCGGTCGTGAGCCCGTTCGGCAACTGCTGCTCTGCAATCCCCCAGAATTGCGCAATCCGCCGCGTTGATGAGATCCCGGCCTCAATCATGAAAGGGCCGGTTGCCCCCTACTTCTCCTGGCCGACTTCTATTACGGTAGCCAGGGGCGTGCCGTGACCCATTCCGGCAATTTCGTATTGCTCAATGACATCCTGCCCCGAGCTGTCTTTCCACGCGCGCCGGCTGTGGCCATCAACCATCGTCTCGGATGGCATGGACCCGTTGGGGATTCCGTGAATGGCCGCCCATTGCGCGACGATGTCGTTTGCGTTTGAGGAAACCACGGTCTTGTCGGATGAACCGTGCCAGACAGAGATCGTCGGCCACGGTCCCGCGTGTGGTGACGCGGCGCGCACCAGATGCTGGAGCCGACCCTCTGAAGGCGCGCCGTGCCCTCGCATGCGGTCAAACGCCTCCGGGATGGAGTTGGCGCTGCCATAGGGCAATCCAGCGATGATGGCGCCGCCGGCGAACACCTCCGGATAGTTCGCAAGCATCACCGACGCCATCGCGCCACCGGCGGAAAGTCCAGTGATGAAGATCCGCTTGCGATCAAGTCCATGGGTTGTGACGAGTGTCTCGATCATCTGCCGGATCGAATGAGGCTCGCCGCCGTTGCGTCTCATGTCGCCAGGCTCGAACCAGTTGAAGCACAGATTGGCATTGTTGGCGCGCTGCTGCTCTGGGAAAAGCAGGGCAATGCCTTCGCTGTCAGCGAGACTGGACCAGCCGGAGCCATGGTTGTAGCTCGCTGCTGTCTGAGTGCAGCCATGCAGAACTACAACGAGGGGGGCGTGAGCGGGCAGATTTTCGGGGATGTATGTTCTGGCTCGTAGCGCGCCGGGGTTTGCTCCGAAGTTCACCAGATCCGAGAGCGTGTCGTCGTTGTGCGACGCGGGTTGGGCTTTTTGCTGTAGGCGGTGGGCTGCAAGGCGTGAAATCGTGCCCGACAAGTTTCTCATGGGAGCATCCTGTTTCGGCGTCCGGACGGGACAGCGCGGTACACAACGCCGGTGCAAACATATCGTTGCTGCAGTGCACAATAAAAGCCGCGGCAGAGTCGTCGGCCACGGCCTAGCCGGCGAATGAAAGGCCTTCTGAGATTACTCAACAGGCCTTCCAGCAGAATGAGATTTCAGCTGATTTTAAGCAACTCCGGCTGTCATCGACGCGACAGGYAAAGCGTCTCGTCGTCGTCCCGTTGCTTGCCGCCCAATGCGGCAGCAGCACTTGCGATGAACGCACCGATGGCCAGCGAAAGTGCGGTAACGAGCGCAAATGTGGCACTTGCTTTGCGTGCGGTATCCGCGGCTTCCTGCGTCTTGACCTTGGCTTCATTGACACGAGTGAGGATCGCATCGACGCGCGCCTGGGCGTCGGCTTCTGATAATCCGGTGCGTGCGGCAACCAGTTGCGACAGATAGGTGCGGTCCTCCGCAGAGACCTCACCCGACGCGGCACTCGTCACCAGGATACGAGACGCCTGCATTGAAGCTTGTTCGTCAGTAGCATTGGTAGAGGCAAGCCTGGCTGGGTCCGATGGTCGGAACAGCGTGTCGACGAAGTACGACGTTGCATTGTCGGTGCTCTGCGACCCTGCATTTGCAGCAGCGCCCATCGCCGCACCCGAGGCAACATTCGACGCTGCCTGAACGCCACCGCCGACAGCTGCCGAAAGAGCCGAACCCAAGACACCGGCAACAAGAAGAGTCGCCAAGGCCCAAGCAAGGAAACCGTGCGCGGTGTCGCGGAAATAAACCTCGTCAGTATGAATGCCGACCCATTTGGTGCGCAGTCGGCCAGTCAGATATCCGCCCAGCCCCGCCGAGAGCCATTGGACCACGATCAGCCAGATGGCCGTGGAGACTGCGAAGGTAGTGGCGGAAACCCCTTGGGCGGACCAAGGCGAGACCATTGTCAGCCCGAGCCCGGAGCCAAGCAACATCAGGATTAGCGTGATTGCGGCCGCCGTGAAAGCGCCTGCAATCACCGGACCCCAGCTGACGGCCGGAACGGAGGATTCGATCGGTGTGGAAACGTCCACTGCGGATACGTTTGTTTGCATCGGAGTCTCCTACCGAGCGAAGAGAAGAATGAGGATGATGATCGGGATTGGAATGCCGAGCAGCCAAAGTAAGATACCGCGTCCCATAGGGGCCTCCTCTCAGAGGAAAAGAAGGGAGTAGGAGCCAGCCATCGAGGCGTGGTCACGATGGCTGGGAAGGGGTCAGGCCGCTTTGGCCATCTCGTTTGCGAAGGAATCGGCGAGCCCGGTCAGGGCTTCGTCAGTCTTGGACTCCTCGGCGAGGGTCTGGCCCAGCAGCTTGGCTGCCTCGGGCATTCCAAGCGATTCAGCCCAGCGCTTGAGCGTTCCATAACGCGTGATTTCATAGTGCTCGACCGCTTGGGCTGCCGAGATCAAACCGGCGTCGATGGCAAGCATGCCCTTGAAGTTATCGATGATCTCTTCGCCTTCGGAAACAATGCCCTCGATCGCCTCGCAAGTTTTGCCCTGGGCGCGTTTGCCCATCAGTTCAAACACCTGCTGCAGGCCCTCCACGTGTCCTTCGGTCTCGTCTCTATGCTTTTCGAATGCGGCCTTGAGTTCAGGCGACTGGGCGGCGCGCGCCATCTTAGGGAGCGTCTTTAGGATCTTCTTTTCCGCATAGTAGATGTCTTTCAACGTGTCGTGAAACAGCGTTTCGAGCGTTTTATCTTTAGCCATGGGGGGTTCCTTTGAGTGCGCCTCTGTGTGCGCATGCCCTTCTCGGAGGCGTGAAAGATCAACAAAGAAGCGCGCGCCGACGTAAAAGGTTCCACCGAAACGCTGCCCGCATCTTGCGCTAGGATTCTTGAGGGGACGGGGAAATTCGATGGTACGGGAGTCGGCCATCATCCATGGGCTCGCTGAGCTATTATGGCGTCAAGTTTGCTTCGTGACGGGCCGTAGCGCTTTATCATCGCCGCAGCCTCACCGCGCATGAGATCATATTTGTGGGCAAATTCCTCGATCTCATACTCCTGCGGTGATACGAGCTTTCGGTCTTTCTTGGTCTTCATAGGGTCGTCTGGCACTGTGGCCTCCTTCATTAGAAGAGGCTGAAACGCGCGAGTTGCCTAAATCGATCCCGCCAGCGCAAACGGCAGATCTCGTGAGGATGTCGGTGACGTTGCGGTTGCCACCTTCAGAAATTCGTCGAACTGACCGCCTGAGCTTTCGATTAAAATAAGATCCCAGGTGTCGTTGGCGGCGGATCTGATCCAGGGTGGTGCAGGCAGACCCGTGGAACCGGAGCCTTGGCAAGGCATTGTGGATGTACGCGCGGGGGAACCGCGAACAGCCCTCAATGTCCAAGGAAGAAGTCATGGCCAAATCATCGACTCGCTCATCCGGAAAAATGGCAACGATCCATGATCAGAAACTACAGCGCGGCGAAGGGGGCGAACTGCATCAATTCGCCGAAGGCGATACCCCGGTGCTCACCACCGCCCAGGGTGGCCCGGTTGCCGACGATCAGAATTCGCTGAAGATCGGCGCACGCGGGCCAACGGCGCTTGAAGACTTCCACTTCCGTGAGAAGATCTTCCATTTCGACCACGAGCGCATTCCCGAGCGCGTCGTGCATGCCCGGGGCTACGGCGCGCATGGCTATTTCGAGACCTACAAGTCGTTGGCCAAATACACTCGAGCGGACATCTTCCAACGTGCTGGGGAAAAGACTCCAGCCTTCGTGCGCTTCTCGACGGTTGCGGGCTCCAAAGGTTCGGTCGACCTGGCACGCGACGTTCGAGGTTTCGCGGTCAAGCTGTATACCCAAGAGGGCAACTGGGACATTGTTGGCAACAACATCCCCGTGTTCTTCATCCAGGATGCGATCAAGTTTCCCGACATCATCCATGCTGTGAAGCCGGAGCCCGATCGCGGCTTCCCACAGGCGCAATCCGCACACGACAACTTCTGGGACTTCATATCGCTGACCCCTGAGAGCATGCACATGGTCATGTGGGTCATGTCCGACCGGGCGATCCCGCGCTCCTTCAGGTTCATGGAGGGCTTCGGCGTCCATACGTTCCGGATGGTCAATGCGAAAGATGAATCGACCTTCGTGAAGTTTCACTGGAAGCCGAAGCTTGGGCTTCAGTCAGTCGTGTGGAATGAGGCCGTCAAGATTAATGGCGCGGATCCCGATTTCCACCGCCGTGATCTGTGGGACGCGATCCAGTCCGGCAATTTCCCCGAGTGGGAACTCCAACTCCAGCTCTTCGATCAGGATTTTGCCGACAGCTTCGACTTCGATATCCTTGATGCCACCAAGCTCATCCCGGAAGAACTGCTGCCACCCATCCCGGTCGGCCGCCTGGTTCTGGACCGCATGCCCGAGAATTTCTTTGCCGAGACCGAACAGGTCGCGTTCATGACGCAAAACGTGCCACCCGGCATCGACTTCTCCAATGACCCGCTATTGCAGGGCCGCAACTTTTCCTACCTGGATACCCAGCTCAAGAGGCTGGGCAGCACCAACTTCACCCACATTCCGATCAATGCCCCGAAATGCCCATTCAATCACTTCCAGCAGGACGGGCACATGGCGATGCGCAATCCTGTCGGTCGCGCAAATTATCAGCCGAACTCGTGGGGCGATGGCCCGCGTGAATCACCACAGCGCGGGTTCCGATCCTTCGAAGATGTCGAACAAGGGCCGAAGCAGCGGATACGTGCTGAAAGCTTCGCCGATCATTACAGCCAGGCACGTCAGTTCTTCAAAAGCCAAAACGCAATCGAACAAGGCCATATCGCCAATGCGCTGACCTTTGAATTGAGCAAGGTAGAAAACCCTGCGATCCGGGAGCGGATGGTCGCCCATTTGCTCAACATCGATGAGAGTCTAGCGGCCACAGTCGCCGAGCAGCTGGGTATCAAAGATCTCCCACCACCCGCAGATTCGGCGGTGGAGGTCCGTGACGATCTTCCGACGTCGCCATCATTGAGCATCATCGAAAATGGCCCCAAAAGGTTCGAAAGCCGCAAAGTGGGGGTGCTTGTAAGCGACGGGGCAGATGCCAGTCTTTTGGATAGCCTTCGTTCGGAGCTCGCGAAAGAAGGTGCATCCATGGAGGTGATTGCGCCCAAGGTCGGTGGTGCCGAGGCCGCTGGTGGAAACTGGATTGATGCCAAACACATGATTGGCGGCGGGCCCTCCGTCCTGTTTGACGCTGTGGCTATTGTGGTTTCGCAGGAGGGTGGGCAGCAATTGTCCGATGTGGCACCTGCGAGGGACTTTGTTGCCGACGCCTTCGCGCACTGCAAGTTTATCGCTTATGTCGAAGCAGCCAGGCCCCTGATGGAGAAGGCTGGGATCGGAGACGATCTTGACGAGGGTATACATCTGATCGGGGGGCGTGGCGACGTCGCAGCCTTCGTTCAAAAACTAGCGGCTCTTAGATTTTGGGCACGAGAACCGAGAGTTAGCCTATAGGGGCGCCCTACAGCGGCATGCGGCCGCTGTAGGGTCTTGTCACGTTATCTGAAAAATGGTTGCGCCGATCCCGGTGGTGCTCAATTCACGCGAGTTTCCCAACAGCAACCTTCCATTCCCCCATCGCTTGCAGGCGGTGATTGTGGATAGCGAGAGCAGAGCGTTTTGAACGGGGCGGGACGAACAGATTGCGAAGAGCCGAGAAGAAGATGACGCGTTGGAGGCTTCCTGGCGATCGGAAACCCTGCATCGTCCTTTCGCGTTTTCGCAGCGGCAGATGCGAATTCTCGGCTCGATTGTTCAGCCCCTTGTGCGATCGGTGCTCGACGTCCGACATCACTAAACGCCGCTGCAGAAGGTCGTCATCGCACTAGGCGCGCATGGTTTCGCGCAAGGCCCCACGTCCACGCAACATAGGGAGTCCCAGGGTCACCAGCACGAAGGCGGCGGTCACGACCTTCAGGTCGCTTGGTTGCAGTCCAAGTGATAGCGCCAGCGACACGAGCTGATAGTAGACCGCCGCTCCGACGACAGGCGCCAGCAACTGCCGGGTCACTGTCTGCCGTCCGGTAATTGTCTCTCCGATCACCAGCGAAGCAAGACCATTGATCAGGATGCCGGTACCCATGCCGACATCGGCATAGCCCTGCAACTGTACGATCAGCGCGCCCCCCAGTGCAGTCAGGCCAGAAGCGATGCCCAGTCCAACGATCGTGTATGTCCAGATGCTGATGCCGAGCGATGGCGCCAAGTCCGGATTTATGCCGACGACGCGCAGGGCGGCTCCTGCTTGCGTGGCTAGATACCAGCGCAATGCGAGCAGAACCGCGCCGATCAGTACGACGAATGTGACGACCTGCAGCCACACGTCGGTCAGGATGGCAGGGTTGATCTGCATGAAGATGTTGTCGGCGTTGAACAAGGCGATGTTTGAGCGACCAAGGATGCGCATATTCAGGCTGTAGAGTGCCGTGAAGACCAAGATGCCGGCCAGCAGCGAATTGATCCGGAAACGCAGGTGCACCAATGCCGTCGCCGCACCCGCCCCGACACCGGCGAGCATCGCCACAACGGTTGCAAACAGTGGTGGATATCCCGCCAGCAAAAGTGTGGCACAGACGCAGCCGCCGAGTGGGAACGCACCTTCGCTCGTCAGGTCGGGAAAGCTCAGCAGCCGGAACGGGATCATGATGCCGAGCACCAGGAACGAATAGATGAGGCTTTGCGACAGCGTCACCGGCACGAGATTGAGGTAGGCGTGGATCACGTCCATTGGTCAGGTTCCGAGCAGCATGCGGTCGTTTTCTATTCTGAACTTTTCGACGAGGTCGGCAGGCGTGAGCGTTGCTTTTTCGGTGCCGCCGATGTCGTCGCGAATACGGCCGGCATCCATCATCACCAGCCGGTTACCGGTCTCAATCGCCTGGCGCATATTGTGGGTGACCATCAGCGTGGTGAGTGTCTGTTCGGCGACGATGCGCAGGGTCGTCGCCATGATCAGGTCGGCGGTGCGCGGGTCCAATGCCGCCGTATGCTCGTCGAGCAGCAGCAGTGAGGGGCGCGACAGTGATGCCATGATCAGGGACAGCGCCTGGCGTTGCCCGCCCGAGAGCTGAGCCACCGGTGTCGACAGACGGTCTTCCATGCCGAGCGACAGGCCGGCGAGCAGCGCCCGGTAGCGGTCGCGCTTACCGGCGTCGAGATGGAGCGCAAAACCCCGGCGCCGTCCGCGCTGCTCGGCCAGCGCCAGGTTTTCCTCGATGGTCATCGCCGCAGCGGTGCCGACCATCGGGTCCTGGAACACGCGCGAGATCATGCCTGCCCGACGGTGCGCCGCAAGACGGGTGATGTCGCGGCCATCCAGGGTGATCGAGCCACCGTCCGGCTCGATTGCGCCCGCTATGGTGTTGAGCAGCGTCGACTTACCGGCGCCGTTCGAGCCGATGATCACGACGAAGTCGCCGCGATTGARCGCAAGGTCTAGCCCATCGAGCGCCGGCCTCGCGCCGGCGAGGCCGGCGTTGAACGTCTTGCGTAGCCCCGCGCAGACAAGCAGGGGCATGCCCACCGTTGTCACTTGATCAGCCATGGGCTGTCCTTGAGCGTTTCCGGAACCGTCAGGCCGACGGCTGCAAGGCCCTTGGGGCTGACATAGGCGTCGAAGTCTTCGCTTTTCGGAACATAGGGCGCGATGTCGGCCGGCTTCTCGCCCTTGAGGATTCGGTCGGCGATATCGGCGGCATGCTCGCCATTCTTGCGATAGGAGATGGCGTGGAAGCCGGCGAGCTGGTCCTTGAGGTCGGGGGCGTAGACCGAGTTGAACAGCGGCAGCTTGATGCGTTGCGCCACCTGCGCCACGACCGGCACCGAGGTCTGCACCACGTTGGACTGAATGAGGAAGATGGCATCCACCTGCCCGGCGAAGGTCTGGACACGCTGGGGCAGGTCGTTGGCATTGTCGACCGGCACGCCGACAACCTCGATCCCGGCCTTAGCGGCTGCCTTGTGGATTAGCTCCATGTTGGAGGTGTCGTTGTCTTCACCCGGGTTGAAAAGGGTTCCGACCTTCTTGACGCCCGGCACCACTTTTTTGAGATAGTCGAAGGAAGCGTCGAAATCCGGCAGCATCGACGCGCCTGAACTCCATGCCGAACCATGCTGCCAATCCGGCACAATGCCTGCCACGACCGGGTCCACGACCGCGCCGAACACGACGGGGATCGACTTGTCGGTAATGCCGCGCACCGCCGCCTGGTTGAGTCCGGTGGTAATGGCAAGGATGAGCGCCGGATGTTTGGCCTCCACCTGCTGCAGGATCTGCGGGACGAGGCTGCGGTCGAAATTGGCGTGCTGGAAGCCGTAGGTGACATTCTTGCCTTCGACGTAGCCCAATTCGGTCATCCGGGTCTTGAAGCCTTCGGCGACTTGATTGAGTGCTGGGTGTTCGCCGAAGCTGGCGATTTCGACCAGCTTCGGGTCAGCCAGGGCTGTGCCATTTGCGGCGGTGAGCAAGGCTGCGGCGACCAGCCACTTCATCAATTTCACGACACGCTCCTAAGGTTGGGATTACACGATGGAGGGACGCCAGTTCTGTTCGGCGACCCGCAGGAAATTCTCGCCCAGCACGCCAAGTATGGCGGTCTCTGAATAGCCATGGCGTTCCAGCGCCTCGACCAGCTCAGGCAGGACTTCGGGTTTGACATCGGCCCAGGGCGGACGCGGATAGCCGCGCAACGCCATCATCGGACCGGAATCGTAGAGCTTGGTCATGAAGGGCTGGTAGAAAACAGTGTCGAGGCCGAGGCCGACATGCTCGGGTCCGACGAGTTGGGCGATGTAGTCGATATGGCGCATGAGTGCCGAGACGTCCGATCGGTTGTCGTCGGTCAAAAAGGCGCCGATAGAGTTGATACCAATCACGCCACCACGCCTGGCAAGTGCCTTGATCTGAATGTCGTCGATGTTGCGTTCATGGTTCTTCAACGCACGGACGCTCGAATGTGAAAACACCACCGGCTTTTCGGATAGTTCGATGATGTCGAGCGAGGTGTTGACGCCGGCGTGACTTGCGTCAAGCATCATCCCGACGCGGTTCGCTTCAGCCACGAAGGCGCGGCCCAACATGGAAAGTCCTGCGTCAGAGGGCTCGTGGCAGCCGTCGCCAAGGGGGTTGCGGGTATTGTATGCCACGATCATCCAACGGATGCCGAGCCGGTACCAGCTGTCGATCATGGCCGGCTCATGGGCGGCCGGGCCGGCGCCTTGCAGGTGGAAACCGATCGCCATTTTGCCCGACCGTTTGGCCGCACGAATGTCCGCGGTGGTTTCGATGAGCTGGTAATCGTGGGCGCGCTGTTCGAACCAGCGCCTTTGTTGGGACAGGTGCCGGAATGTGGGCTCCGGCCGGTCCCAATCCGCGCCTATAGTGAGCGAGAGGAAGGAGAAACCGGCGTCGCGATATCGGACCAGCATATCGGGCCCTTCATCAAGACACTCAGGGGTCCAGCCCACCGCGCTTTCCCAGACGACAGCCTTGGTGATGAGGTTGCTGGCTGAAACAGTCACTTCGTCTGCACCTGATGATCAATTAAGTTCATGGCGTCAGCTAATCGGCAATCTCGCTGTTGCGCTATTGGCGGGAATGGGTTTGATTGTTTCATATTTGAAACAATTCAAGACCAGCCATGCCGACCACTCCCGACCCATTCGATCTGATGATTTTCGCGCGCGTCGCCGAGACGGGAAGCTTCAGTGCGGCGGCCGAACGGCTTGGTGTGCCCAAGTCCACCGTCTCTCGGCGCATCTCCGCTCTGGAAAGTCAGCTGGGCGAACGCCTGCTTCAACGCACGACGCGCCGCAACATCCTGACCGAGATGGGCCAACGCATCCTCATTCCGTCTGAACAGATCATCCATGAGGTGGAGGCCGTCATGGCGGTGGCCGAGCACCGGCAGGTGACACCTTCCGGACGGCTGCGTGTCTCCGTTCCCGGTGACCTCGCCGCAATTTCGCTCGCCCCTATGCTGGCGGATTTCAGCAAGGCCTACAGCGAAATCCAACTCGAACTGGACCTTTCACCTCGCTATATCGATGTCGTCGCCGACGGCTTCGATCTCGCCATACGGATCGGCGGGGAAACCCAGGACCTTCGGCTGACCACGCGGCATCTGGTTGACCTTGGCATCGGCCTCTATGCGTCTCCGCTATACACGGACCGCGCCGGAAAGCCCGACACCCCGGAGGCTCTTGGGCGGCACGACATCCTTGCGCTGCTTTCTGACGGAATGCCGGTGGGCTGGGTTCTGAACAAGGACGCTCAATCGGTCCCGGTCGATATGTCGGGACGACGGGTTTCGGCGAATTCCTACGAACTGCTTCTCCGCCTGGCGCGGTCGGGTGCCGGCATCACGGCGATGCCGGACCTTTTCGCACGCCCTTATCTTGAGACCAGCGAACTCATCCGCCTCCTGCCAGYGTGGCGACTGTCTCCGGCGATGGTACGCGCCGTCTTTCCGAGCAGGCAGCTCATGCCGCGCAAGACACGGGTCTTCCTCGACGCACTTCTGAGCCATCTCAAGCCGCGTCCGTTGAGGAGGGCGTAGTCGCTGTCAGCTAGCGGGGGCTTCGTCCGGCACCAGTGGCACCACCCGCCAGGCCATGGGTGGCGTGGCCATGAGGTTGGCCGAGCAGTCTCGAACCCGGCGCGAACGAATGCGGTCAGCGCGCCAACGCCATAGCGTGTTTGAGGCATGGTCAGCACGTCCTTACAAACAGGCCTGGCCGGAAAGGCGCTAGGCGTACCTTCTAGCCGCGAATAGGGCTTGGCATGCATTAAAGAACTGGATGATGAATGCCGTATATGCGACGAACCGTGACCTCCGGAGAACCTACCCTAGGGCCCAGACTTCGGTAACGAGGCCGTCCCAGTCAAGCGGTTTTGCTCATGGGAGGTCGGCCGCAAAGGGTACGCCTCCGGCGAGGGCCGCCTTGCGCGAGCATGGCACGTTAGCGAGGCTGCGCTCTTGAAGTCGTCCTTACGAGCGTAGTTAGCAGCACAGCATGACAGCATGAGCCATGTGACGTTATTGACCGGGCCTGAGCGTCGTCGTCGTTGGAGTGACGAGGATCAGTGCCGGATTCTGCGCGCGGCATTCGCGCCGGGGGCCACAGTGGCGGCGGTAGCGCGTCAGTACGATGTCGCGACCAGCCTGATCTACAAGTGGCGCCGAACGGTGAGAGCCCGCGAGACGGGCTTTGCCGAAGTTGTCGTGGTTCCGGATGAGCCTGTCGCCGCTTCGGTGCCGGCGGCGTCACCAGCGGTGATCGAGCTGGAGGTCGCCGGCAAGGTGCGGCTGCGGATTCCGCTGACCACGCCGCCGACACTGGCGGCGGCGATGGTGAAGGCGCTGGGCGTTTCATGATCCCGGTTCCGAGCCAGGTGCGGATCTGGTTGGCGGTCGGCCGGACCGATATGCGTCGCGGGATGCAAGGCCTCGCTCTGCAGGTTCAGGAGACATTGGGCCRGGATCCACATGCCGGCGATCTTTATGTCTTCCGCGGTCGAAGCGGCAATCTGATCAAGATTATCTGGCATGATGGGCTCGGCATGTCGCTGTATGCAAAACGGCTCGAGAAGGGCCGGTTTCTATGGCCGTCGCCGGCGGACGGTACGGTTTCCATATCACCGGCGCAGCTCGCCTACATGCTCGACGGGATCGATTGGCGCAACCCGCGTCACACGTTCCGCCCCCAGCGCGCGGGCTGAGTTTTCTTTGAATTTGCGCCATTTTCCGCGAGTCAGCGGACGCGTTTTATGATTCACTCCAGGGCATGGTTGCCACCGCCCTGGATGCTGTTCCGGACGATATCGGCGCGCTGAGAGCAGCGCTGACCGCGGCGCTGGCCAGAGCCGAAGACGAGGCCGCGCGCGCTGCGCTGGTCGAGGCCGAACTGGCGGTCGCCAGGGCCAAGGCATCGGATGATGCGGCGCTGATCGCACATCAGGATCTGACGATCCGGAAGCTGCAGCGGGCGCTGCATGGTCAGAGATCTGAACGTTCAGCCCGCCTGCACGACCAGATGGAGCTCACTTTCGAGGAACTCGAGAGCACGGCGACGGAAGACGAGATCGCCGCCGAACAGGCCGCGGCCCGGACCACCGGGGTGGCGCCTTATGTGCGCAAACGACCGGCGCGTCAGCCATTTCCCGAGCATCTGCCGCGCGAACGCATGGTCGAGCCGGCGCCGACCGCTTGCCACTGTTGCGGCGGTCATCGGCTGCGCAAGCTGGGTGAGGATATCACCGAGACGCTGGAGGTGGTGCCGCGGCAATGGAAGGTGATCCAACACGTGCGGGAGAAGTTCACCTGCCGCGACTGCGAGGCGATCAGCCAGGCTCCGGCGCCATTCCACGCCACCCCGCGGGGCTGGGCCGGTCCCGGCCTGCTGGCGATGATCCTGTTCGAGAAGTTCGGACAGCATCAGCCGCTCAACCGCCAGGCTGAACGCTATGCGCGCGAAGGCGTGCCGCTCAGCCTGTCGACGCTCGCCGACCAGGTCGGCGCCGGCGCCGCGGCGCTGATGCCTCTGTTCAAGCGACTCGAAGCCCATGTGCTGGCCGCTTCACGTCTGCACGGCGACGACACGACGGTGCCGGTCCTGGCCAAGGGCAAGACCGATACCGGCAGATTATGGACCTATGTGCGCGATGACCGACCGTTCGGCGGCGCCGATCCGCCGGCGGCAGTGTTCTACTATTCCCGCGATCGTCGAGGGGAACATCCCGTGGCGCATCTCGCCGGCTGGAGCGGCATTCTGCAGGCCGATGCCTTTGGTGGTTATGGCGATCTCTATGCGACGGGTCGTCAGCCGGCGCCTGTTCTGGAAGCCAGCTGCTGGGCCCACAGCCGGCGCAAAGTGTTCGAACTGGCCGATATCGAAGCGGCGGCGCGCAAGAAGGCGCGCGGCGAGAAGCCCAACCTGGTCTATCCGCTAGCGGTTGAAGCCGTGAAGCGCATCGATGACCTGTTCGATATCGAGCGCGAGATCAACGGCCTGTCGCCGGCCCAACGCCGCGCCGTGCGCCAGGAGCGGAGCGTGCCGCTGGTCACCGAACTCGAGCGCTGGATGATCGAGACGCGCGACAAGCTCTCGAGCGGACACGATCTGACCAAGGCCTTCAACTACATGCTGCGCCGCTGGTCGTCCTTCACCCGGTTCCTCGACGATGGCCGGATTTGCCTATCGAACAATGCAGCCGAGCGAGCCCTGCGCGGCATCGCTCTCGGCAGAAAGTCCTGGCTGTTCTGCGGTTCCGATCGCGGCGGACAGCGCGCTGCCATTCTCTACAGCCTGATCGTCAGCGCCAAGATGAACGATATCGACCCGCAGGTCTGGCTCGCCCACGTCCTCGCCCGACTGCCCGCCTATCCGGCCCATCGGATCGATGATTTTTTGCCGTGGAACTGGAGACCCGCAAAACTGCGGGCCCAACCAGCGGCGGCCTGATCATGCAGCGCAATAAGGTGCATCACGTCTACACCGTTGAACGTGTCGCCAGTAGCCTCGGCGTCAGCGAAGAGCTCATCCAGGAACTGACCCTCGGTCTCGAGCCCGAGGACGGCGTCATCTGGGTGTACGGCGCCAACGATGACGACGGGATCTTGGCCTTCACCGATGAAGGCATCGAGGAGGTCAAACTCCTCCTCGAACAATATCATCGCGTTTCCCCATCGAAAGCTTGACCCCAGCACCGCGGTGCTCAGGTCATCGCCACCGGATACGCACGTCTGCGGTCTTCACCGGATGCATGCCGCAAAGGTGCGGTTATGAACCTTGCTCTTTCTGATCCGTCCTGTAGTTACTGCCGCCCTCGTCTGAGATCACCTCGGGTGCATGCTTCGGTCCGTGGTCAGCGCGGGGCTGCCAAGTCTCTGGCGTTCTGCTGGTCATGATCGGATCTGGTCTTGTCATCGGACGCATTGAGGACTGGCGGGTCGATGAAGCGCTTTATTTCACCTTTGTGACCGGCCTCACGATCGGCTACGGAGATTTCGCGCCGCAGTATTTCGCGACACGGTTGCTCGCTGTGGTGATCGGATTTTCCGGCGTCGTGCTGACCGGGCTTGTCGCCGCTGTCAGTGTACAGGCGCTGGGCGCGACAGAGAGCGAGTATCCCGAGGAGACGCATCCGAGGACATAAGTACGCAAAGCTGGTTGTTCTTCCATGTTGTGGACACGGTCGCAGTTGTGCACGCCATGATCCTGCGGATGCAGGCAGTACTGTTGCCTGTCCAAACCCTGGTAGGTGGCCATTTAAACCGATGGCAATCAGTCTTCGCGTTTTGAGAGCCGACGGGTGGTCGTGGAGCGTACTATGAGGATCCTTGTGACATTTCTTGCCTCCGCGCCTCACGAGGGCGACGCCAACAGATCCTCTTCCACAAAACGCAGAAGCGCTTCCATAAGCGCCTCTCGCGGGTAGGCGTTCCTCGTCACGAATATCGAGCCGATAATGGGGTGTGTCCTGGCGATGGGCACCGCCAGCGCCCAGTGATCGGCGTTGATGTAGCCCAAGAGGGCGCTTCCGGGGATGACTTGATCATAGAAGATCACCTGGCTGTCATTGCGCGGATCAATTCGGGCAAGCTTGCTGTAGCTGTTGGTCAGGATCGAGGAGATGTAGCCTGGCCGAGGGAAGGTGACGACGGAGTAGTAGGGCACCTCGCGAGGCAACGGATGCGTGGCGAGCCACGCCCGGCGCGTTGCTGGCCGCAGGCTGTCCACACCGCCCGCATCGCCTGGACCGCAGGTCGCGCCTGGAAACAGCTGCAGCAATTCGGCCTGGTATTGCTTTGCATCATTTGCAAGCGCCGACCCTCCGACAGCACCACCGGCACTGATCACCGCCGCGACCCGGCTGCGGATCTCTGGATAGGCGACCATCGCCTCGAGGATGTCCGGAGCGCCCTTCGAATAGCCGATCAGCACCAGACGCGGCGACTCCGCTCCAGCTGACATGGCCATGATCGCGTCGCGTATCTGGCGGGCGTTGTGCGCGGAACTCGACAGGGCATCGACCTTTAGCACCTCCATGTCATATCCGAATTGTTGCAGGTGCTTTGCGACAGTGTTGGGCGGCTGCAGCCAGTTCGCAAAGCATTCGTATCCGATTCCGGGCACCACTGCGGCGATCAAATGTCGTTTCGAAGAACCGAGGCGGACGGGGCTTTCGCGCCCGGCAGGCTCGTTGCCGATGCGTGTCAGGGCGTCCTCGCAGGGTCGGTAATCGGGAATATCGCGTTCTCGGGCCTGCAGCACAGCGCAGTAGATCTCGCGAAAGCGCTTCCGCTTATCCTGGATCCCCGCCTGGGATGCCGGAACGAGAGCCAGAGGCGGCGTGTCGAGCGAATAGGGAACCAGCGGCTTCGTCGCGCATGCCCCCAGTGCAAAGACCGCAATGGCCACAACCAGGAGGGCGCGGAGGCGATTCATCGGCGGCTCTCTTTGCGTGCGGGGGTGGCATCGGGCACGTCGAGATACGGCGCCCAATCGAGAAACTCCACGTCCGACAGGCTGAGCGGTCGGGCGGCAAAAAACAGGATGGCTCGCAAGCCATCGGTGTAATACCGGGCGCCACCGAGAGTCGTTCGAGGCTGTGTCGAGGATGCCGAACCGACCCCGGTGGCGAATCCGAGCTTGCTCAGACCGCCCGAATACATCATGTCCTGAACCAGGAAATTTCTCGCCTCGTCCACGTCCTCCTGCAAGACGATGTCCTTCTTGCCGCGAGGCGCGAAACGGCCGCCCACTGGCCGTCCGACCTGCACCAGGAAGACGGGGCGGCCTTCGAAGCGAATGGGGGCCAGCCACAGGCGTATCCAGGTCGAGGGTGCGCCCGCTTGCGCCTGCTTGCGCAACACGACGTCGGGTCCGCGGCCGAAGACATGCTGGGGGGCATCTACGGCTCGAGCGTCGCGGCGGTAGCCGCGGCGAACCAGCGCTGCTGCGATGTCAGGCAATTCGCCCACGATTAGGGCGTTGAGAGGATCGCCTGTGGCGGTGCCGCTAGCATCGGTTGCGCAACATGGCAACCGTTCGAGCGCAGCGCGCAACGCGGTGAGGCCCTTGTAGTCGGCGATGCCGCCGGACGGGTAGCTGAAGGGGATCATCCCGGAATGCGGACCTTCTGTTGAGTCGTCCGGAACGCGCAGGAAAAGTGAGAAGGGTATCAGGCCCTTCCTCTGGAGCAGATCGATATTGAGCAGTCTCGTGAGGCGTTCCGGGTTGATGAAAAGTATGCCCGTGTGGGTTTCGCCCGGAAGGATGGGACTCTTGAATGCGAGGCTGCCAAAGAGGTCGTCGAGGCGTGCGTTGGCTTGCCGCGCGAACGGCGTGTGTACCGACCACGCGACTTCGAGCGGCGAAAAGTAGTCGGGGTCCGATCCGGGTCTCAGCAGCCATAGGGGCTCGGACGTCTGGTTCCGGAGTTCGATCCATACCGACTGAACGCCGGTCTTGTTGACGTCGGCGCCGAACATGCGCCGGCTGTCTTCGGCGCTGAGCACCGCCGCCTTCATACTCACGCCTCGGCTGGAGGCAGTCACGGCGCGTGCGCGCACCGCCGCGTCGCTGAAAGTAACGGGAGCCTGCGAGGCCGCACAGCCGGCGACGCCGAGCAAGAGGCTTGCCGCATACAGCGCGTTTCTGAGTGGGCGCGGAAGCCGGCGCGGAACCGAGCGCTTCGCTCTCAGCCATGAAGGAAACTGCCCCCTCGATCGGCGCCCGGTCGTTGTCACGGCTTGTCTTGCCTCATGCGCGCGACCTCCCACGGGAAGAATTCGACCGAATCCAGAGAGGTCGKCTGTCGGTCGAACACGAGGACGACGCGAAGGCCGTCGGTGTAGTAGGGGTCCGTCGTGAGGTTGGCGCGCGGGCTGCTCTTAGGGGCGGATCCCACGCCCTTCACGTACCCGATCTTTGCTAGGTTCTCCGAGTAGGCCATGTCCTGCGCCAACGCACTGCGTGCCTCGTCGACGTCGGGGTCAATCTTGTGGGTCGTAAGCGTCGACGAGTGAACGGTCAGGCGACTGCCGATGTCGCGGCTGATCTGCCCCACCCACACCTGCCTGCCCTGATAGCGCATCGGGCTCAGCCAAAGTCGCAGGTGGTTGCGCTGGTGGATGTTGTCGCGGGCCTTTTGCAACGCCAGGTCTTGCGCCCTGCCGAACATGTAAAGGTCACCCACCGGTGCGTACGCATAACGCTCGCCGGCGAGGGCGGCCGTCACCATCTTGTTGATGGAGCCTAGCCATTTCTGCTCGGTTGGGCGCCAGCCGCGACGCGCGAACGCGGGAAAGGCGTCGTCGAGGCCGCCCACCACCACCAGATTGAGCGGATCGCCGTTCTTCAAGCCGTTCTTGTTCGTGACACAGCAAGGCAGCGCTTCGAGCGCCGTGCGAAATGAGGCTTCATCGATGTAGTTCCGGATCTCTTCAGGCGGATAGATATCCCTCCGGAAGACTTCGCTCATGCGATAGTCGGCACGAAAGCCGGGCACGACGGAAAGGATCGTGAAGGTTCTCGCCCGACCACTCGAGACCAGGTCGATCTGCACGAACTTAAATCCCTCGTCGCGGGTCGTTAGCACGAACCCTGAATTTGTGGTGCCAGGAAGGACCGGGTTGCGGAAGGCCAGTTTGCGAAAGCGCCGGTCAAGCTCCGCTTTCTGGTCCGGTGACTTGCCCGATGCCACCGTTTCGGACGCTTCGGAAGCGGGAAAGAAATTCGGATCGAGTCCCGGAGAGAGCAGATAGTAGGCGCGGTCTTCGCGATTTTCGACTTCAATCCAGACGGGCTGGATTGATCGCGTTGCAAGCGGCACGCCATACACTGTGGTGCTTTCATCGGCCGAGAGCACCGCAGCCGATACCCGCAGGTCACCTTCCATGCGCGTAGCGGCCCGGCTCTTGTAGTCGAGACCTGTTGCCGGGGGCGTCGAAGAGCAGCCGACAAGCGCAAGGGCGATAGCTCCGAGGGCTTGACTGACGATGCGGCTCATCTCGTTGAACGTTGCGTGCGCAGTCGAACGAGCATTCCGCGGGTGGGTGCGCTCATTACACCTTCTCTTTCTCCGCAGTTACCTTGGCAGCTTGCGGGTCCAGCAACCCCGTGACGGAGCCTATCTTGTCCTGAACCGGCCTAAACCAACAGAGAAGATTCGTCCGCCGCAATACTGGCCTCGCGGAAATGGGACGGAGTGTTGCCGCAGAGAGACATTGTGGCGTTCGCGCCGAAAAAAGACCAGCCCCCCGGTAAAGTTGGAGGATTGGCGTCGATATTACAATGAGGTTCGTCCCCCAGCGCGACCGGATATAATGTCCCGCTCGCATTGCATAATCCCGGAGGCGCTGCCACCCCGTCACCGTGTTATGGATGATCAATATTTTTTTCACGTAGGGCTCTGGGGTCTGGGGTTGCCTCCGAGGGCGCGAGGGCGACGCGGTCACCGCCTGCAAGGTCTGCATGACGAGACATTTGGACTGATGCCGATGCAGCGAGCCAAGCGGCAGGCCATAATGCATAGCTATCTCCCACAGCGTCGCGGAACCGAGCAACGTCCTGTTGATGATCTTGCTTCTGGTGTTCGGGCAGATCTGGCAGCGGCGTCCCACGCGATACCCTCCTGACCTATTTTCCGCTGTTTGAAGACCCTTCGGAAACATCGGAAGCCTCCCCTGAAGGTCTCGCTCATCCACTGCGCACTGCCGGATCAACTGGTGACGGGCAACGAGGCGCAAGCGCCGCCTGTTTCTTCTGTGCAACAGGCTCAGCCAATTCCGCGCACCAGCGCCTCACGGCGCAAGCTTTGCGCTTTGTCTTTGGGTCCATTTTATGGGAATGCCAGAGATGGCATTTCGTTGAAGTTGGCCTCGGAAGAAGTTCGGCAATCAAGTCGAAAGGACGCGATATGCGCCGTTACGCCGTGGAATTCATCGGAACGTTCTTTCTCGTGTTGACAATTGGCTGCACCGGGCTCGCAGCGGCTCCAGGAGTGATTGCTCCGCTGGCCATTGGGGCCGTGCTGACGGCGATGGTCTACGCGGGCGGCCACATTTCGGGCGCCCATTACAACCCGGCAGTGACGCTCGGAGTGTTCCTGCGGGGGCGGTGTCCTGGCTCGGACGTGCTGCCCTACTGGGGCGCCCAATTGCTCGGTGCCGCGAGTGCGGCCTTGATTGTCGGATTCGCCCTTCGGGGGGCACCAGTGAGCCCATTAGTCGCCCCCGTATTTGGGGCGTTTCTGGCCGAGTTCCTTTTCACGTTTGTTCTGGTGTACGTCGTGTTGAACGTGGCCACGGCCGATGCAACAGACGGTAATTCCTACTTCGGTCTCGCGATTGGCTTCACAGTGATGGCTGGCGCATTCGCCGTCGGACAGGTGTCGGGAGCGGCCTTCAACCCGGCCGTCGCCATTGGGGCCTCACTCGCGGGCTTGCTCCCATGGTCCAACTTGTGGCTCTACATCGCTGCGGAGCTGCTAGGAGGGGCCGCGGCGGCGTTCGCTTTCAAAGCGCTCAACCCAACCGGCCGGCCCGGGAACGCATAGGGACCTGGCCAGCAGCCGGCGACTCCGAGCTGGCTGCATTGGGATGTTTCGCGCACAAGCTCTGACCGTCTGCTTTGCTAGATTGCGGACGATGACTCTGGCCAAATCTGGAATGTGGAGGGCGAGGATCTCGGTGTAGGCGTTCGGTCGCTGCTAAAGCCAGCCTTGCATGCACCAGCCGAACGGCCTCGGCTTCAAATTCCTTCGTAAATCGGAAGCAAGTCCATTCCATGAAGCGGCGCGTCCACCACAAGCTTGAATAGGCAGTCTCCGGGTTCGGTAAGTGCGGGAGCCCGTTGACAGGCAACGAGACCCGACTGCGCGAATTGAACCGATCTGGCAGGCTCAGATGGTCCTGCGATCGAATGGAGGATGCCGGCAAGATCGCCAGCGTGGACCTCATCTCCTAGCGCCACAGCTGGCTCGAAGATGCCTCTGACGGGCGCATAGGTGAGGGCTAGCCTGCCATCGACCCGCATCAATCGTGTTTGCTCCGCCGGTTCGACGATGGCGCCGGGCAGGATTCCCATATGTTTCAGCACACGCAGCACACCGTCTCGCCCAAGGGTTTCGCCGTGGCGTGACATGGAGGCCCCGCCGCCGAGTTCGGTGGTCAGGGCCGGAATGCCGAGCATCTGGGCTGTCGCTGACAGTGTGGTCGCGCCGCCGCCGCCCGAGCCGTCGCTGATCGAGCCAATGGGTGCGCCGAAGATATGCATGAGTTCGATTAGTTGTGCTGTCTCAGTTTCAGACTTGCCGGTACGGATCAGGCAGCAGGGCAGATAAAACAGCGACGTGCCGCCGGAATGCAGGTCGATGACGATGTCGGCGAGGGGTAAAAGCACCTCTGAGACATAGTGGGCGATCATCTGGGTCGGCGAGCCATTGGCATCGCCGGGAAACAGCCGGTTGAGATTGCCCTGATCAAGCGGCGACACTCGCCTGCCTGCATCCACCGCGGGATAGTTTAATGCCGGCACGATGATGATGCGGCCGCAAAGTTCGCTTGTGTCGAGCTGGCGGGCGAGCTTGCTGAGCGCAACCTGGCCCTCATACTCGTCACCATGATTGCCGGCGACAAGCAGGGCTGTCGGCCCGTTGCCATTCTTGATGCAGACAATGGGGATCGGAATGGTGCCGTAGGCGGAGCGGTCACTCGAAAACGGCAGCCGCAGGCAAGCGATCTGCTTGCCGTCCCTGTCAAAATCGATGTCGGTCCAGATACGTGTGTCGTTTGCCACTGATCCCTCCCTCCTCGTCAATCCACACCTCTCAATGCAACAGCGTGTTGAGGAAGGACCGGGCGCGGGGATGATTGGGTGTCGAAAAGAAAGCCACCGGCGAGGCTTGTTCGACAATGCTGCCCTGATCCATGAACACGACCTGGTCGGCAACCTCACGGGCAAAACCCATCTCATGGGTGACGCAGATCATCGTCATGCCCTCGCGGGCGAGCCCGGTCATGACATCGAGCACCTCCTTGACCATCTCGGGATCGAGTGCCGAGGTTGGCTCGTCAAACAGCATCAGGCGCGGGTTCATGCACAGTGCACGGGCGATGGCCACGCGTTGCTGCTGTCCGCCTGACAGTTGTGCGGGGTATTTGTTTGCCTGTTCGGGAATACGGACCTTTTCGAGAAAATGCCGCGCCAGGCTTTCGGCTTCGTTGCGTGGCATGCGAAGCACGCGGCGCAGGGCCAAGGTGCAGTTCGACAAAACAGTCAGATGCGGAAACAGATTGAAGCTCTGGAACACCATTCCGGTCTGTCGACGGGCGAGTATTGTCTCCCTGGCGTTGTCGCCCAGCCGGATCGTGCCCAGGGTCACGGTGCCCTGCTGGTAGGCTTCGAGCCCATTCAGACAACGGATCAGGGTTGATTTGCCTGAACCCGACGGTCCGCAGATCACGACGCGAGACCCACTTTGGATGGTGAGGTCGACCTCCTTCAACACATGGAAGGTGCCATACCATTTGTTGAGCGAGGTTATCTGGACGGCGAGCTTGTCGTCGGTCTGGGTCATGGTTCTCTCTAGTCCCTTGAGGTGTGCAAGCTAAGGGTTTGATTTTGCGAAGACGTGACCGCCCGCCGGCCTACCTGGCTGTTGGCCCAAGCAGGCGGATCTCAAGCCTTTTGATCGCTTGCGAGATGATGAGTGCGAGACCAAGGAAGATGAGGCCAGCGACCGTCAGCGGCTCGGCATAGCGGTAGGTGTCGGATGCGATGTCGAAGGCGCGCCCCAGCATCTCGGGCACTGCCAGCACTGCCAGATAAGGCGTCGCCTTGAGGATCGAGACGAAATAGTTGCCCATCGGGGCCGCGATGTTGCGCAGCATCTGTGGGGCCATGACAAAGATGGTCTCATCCATCCTGCCGAGTCCCAGGGCCATTGCGGCTTCGGCCTGACCATTGGGGATGGCATCGATGCCAGCCTTGAACACCTCTGCGAGATAACCGCTGTAATAGAGGCTGAGCCCGATGATGCCGACGGCAAGCGCACCAAGGCGAATGCCGTAAAACGGCAATATGAAATACAGGCAGTAGAGCCAGACCAGCACCGGCGTTGCCCGGATGAAGTCGATCACGAAGCCTACGAAGAGGCCCGCCAAGCCGCCCGAGCGGCGGATCAGTTCAAAGCCGAACCCGATCGCCGAGGCACCAACGCAGCTGAAGGCCGCCACCAGCAGCGTCATGCCGATGGCACTCAAGATAGTGGGCACCGTCGACAGCGCAAAGCCGACATCAAACGCCACGATGCGCCTCCCTGGCCGGGTTGATGCGCCGTTCGGCCCAGCGCCCGAACAGCGCGACCGGATAGCAGACGATAAAATAGGCAAGCAGCAGTGAGGTGTAGATCGGCACCGGGTCGTATTCGATCTGGGAGATCTCCTTGGCGCGGAAGGTCATGTCGGTCAGCGTGACCAGCGAGACCAGCGATGTCGCCTTCACCAGTTGGATCAGCTGATTGATGAAGGTCGGGCTCATCGCCACCAGTGCCTGCGGCAGTTCGATGCGCAACAAGATGGTGGAGCGCTTGAGCCCMARSGCGTGGCCAGCTTCTTTTTGGCCACGGTCCAGGGCTTGYAGGCCGGCYCTGACSGCCTGGCTKGCATAACCGCCAATGTTGAGCCCSAGCACCATGGCGGCGACCGTCATGGCCGACAGCGCTAGTCCAGCCAGGGGCAGGGCGTAGTAGAAGACAAACAGCAGAATGATGACGGCCGAGCTGCGCCAGAACTCGATGATCGAGGTCACGACAAGCCGCGCCGGGCCTGTCGTCAGATATTGGGCGACGCCGAAGACAAGGCCAAACGGGATGGCAAAGACAAGGCCGTAGAGCGTCACCAGAGCGGTGACGCGAAACCCCTGCAGGATGCCGAGCCAGATCTCGAGCATACTCATTTGCCGGCACCCACAGTGCCAGCACTGTCGGTACCAGCGCCATTGCCACAGAGCTTGTCCACAGTGATGGTATCAGGCACGACCTCCGTCGCGCCAAAACCATATCGGGCCATGATCTTGGTCGCCGTGCCGTCCTTTGTCAGGGCAGCCAGTCGTTCATCCCACAGCGCCCTCAAATCCTGGTCTTCGGTGCGGAAGGCGACAGCCGCATAAGTGGCCTGTTCGTCTGTCGTCACAAACGGTGTCGCGCTCTCCAAGCCCTGGGCCTTGCCGCCGGCCAGAAGCCCGATCACGGTGGGAGACGACAGCACCGTCACATCGATGCGGCCGGAGCGCAGGGCCGAGACGTTGGCTTCGATGTCGGGGAACAGCAGCATGCGGTTCTCCGGCACACCGGCTGCAGCCGCATTCCTGACCGAGACACTGCCGCGTCCGGCACCCATGATGATCTCTTTGCTCACAATATCCGCAAAGCCATGGATCTGTTTTGGGTTACCAGCGAGCACGATGGCTGCGTCGTGGACCTTCAGATCCGGAGACCCGAAGGCGACCTGCCGGCAGCGCTCCGGCGTGATGGAAAGTCCAGAGGCAACGGCATCGAAGCGACCAGCCAGCAGACCCGGGATCAAGGCACCAAACTCGGTGACCCGGATATCGAGCTCCTTAACGCCGAGTTCGGAAAACGCGGCCCTCAGCAGATCCGGGTGCCAGCCCTTTGCCTCGCCCGTGGCTTCATCGCGAAAACCCCAGGGCGAGCGATTGTGGATGCCAATGACGATCTTGCCTTCGCGCAAGATCCGCTCCTTGGTGGTCTCGGCCCAAGCCGTGCCACCCACCATGACAACGATCAGCGCCAGCAATGCGCTGCAGATGCGTGCAAGACGTACTGGACTTCTCAAGTTCATTTGCTCTCTCCCTTTGATTTGATGTTTGTCGGCGCGTGCCATCGCAGTCTCGCCTCCCGCGATCCTGTGTTGCGCTCAGCCTCGCCGTGGATGGTTTTCGACCGGGCCACGACTGTCGCCAGACCGGTCGCGTTCGCTCAGGTGCTTGAGATCGTCCAGAACCGACTGAATCTGCGGCCAGGGAAATAACGATGTGTCACCCTGGCTCTCGCCGCCGCCGGCAATGATTGTCAGTTTGGCGATCACSCCGCCWAKTGAYTGCGCTTGTGTGGYTGMMACGGYWTCRAGSAKCTSTTCTTCAGCCTCGACGGCCTCGATCTCGGCAGCATGGACGCGCGAGTAGCCGACCTCCTTGTCTAGCGCGTCCCAACGTGTCTGCTGAGGATCTGTCAGGCCCGACTTCGACGTGCCCTTCCGATTCATAGCCGTTGCGCCGCCAGGACCAGGAGACCCGAGGGCGTTTCTTATCCGTGTCTCCAGACGTTGCTGCAGTCGACACAGGACCACGGCCATGTGATGTGCGTGCTCCCACTCTTGCAGCAGGACCACGCAAGGGTCGATGGGCGCAAACAAACGCGCGGCAATCCTCTCGGCGTGTCTGGCGCCAACCGTGGCGTCAGCTTTCGCATCGTCATCCACAGCTTTGCTCTTCTTTCGTCTCCCTGGGATGACGAAAGACAAAGCTGTGGTATTGTCGGAATCAGCCATGATCCGAGCTCCAGACAGCTAGGGTTTGGTTAGGCCAGCCACAGCGTTGCCGCGCTCTGGTTGGCCGAATAGCGTGCAATGCAAGTGCACTGCACGTGCGAAATATGCACGGTCGAGCGGAAAGTTCAAGCACTGAATTCGATGACCAAGAAACCTTTTACGACCCGACTTGATCCTGCAATATTAGAACTAGCTCAAAAGCTGGCAGAAGTGGACCGTCGATCGATTACTGCTGTCATCGAGGTTGCGCTCATTGAATACGCTGGCCGCCGCGGCATTCGTGTGCCGAAAGACACCAAGGCGTAGTTCGTAAGCCCACGGGTGATTTCGCCGCAAAGCGGGTTGGACGCCCCCGCTCTCTCCTTTGCCGCATCACCTCTATGTCCGGCAGCAATCGCCCTATTCGACGATTTGACCGACTCGAGTTTCCCAACCGCAACTTTCCATTCCGCCATCGCTCGCAGGCGGTGAATGTGGATGGCGAGAGCAGAGCGTTTTGAGCGGGGCGGGACGAACAGATTGCGAAGAGCCGAGAAGATCGAGATGAAGCGATGGAGGCTTCCTGGCGATTGGAACCCGTCCTGATCGACGGCCCGCCAAAGCCAGCAGCATTTCCTCGACCAAGCGCAAGCTCAGCGGAAAGCGAAAATAGAGCCACACCGCATGGGCGATGATCTGGGGCGGAAAACGGTGGCGCTTGTAGCAGATGGGCGAGGTGTTCGTGCGCCTGCATCTATTCCAGCAGGTCCGAACAAGTGGCTACCGTGACAATACCGTTCCAGCGGTTTCACCGGCGCGACGGCGGCCGGTTGGTAGTGCGTCGGGGACGTATACGTCAACGACGTCCAGCTGATCGGAGGTCCCGCAGTCTAACGACGTTGACGCTCCCGCCCAAGTGAATGTAGTGATGTACGTAACTCAGGAATGGAGCCACGATGCGCGCCACGGTCCATGACGTCGCCCGCGCAGCCGGCGTCAGCCTCTCAACGGTCGATCGCGTCATCAATGGCCGCGAAGGTGTACGGGCATCGACGTTACAGCGCGTGGAAGCAGCGATCCGGCAGCTTGGCTTCGTTCGCAATCAGGCGGCGGCCAATCTGGCCAAGGGCCGTGTTTACCGCCTTGTTTTCATCATTCCTGAAGGAGCAAACAGCTTCATGCGCAGGCTCGAGGACGAAGCGCGAGAAGCCAGTCGCCAGATGACGCCGGACGGGATCGAACTTAACGTCGTCACGGCGCCTGCCTTTGATGGGCAGGCGCTAGCCGACATTCTCAACCGACTGGACCTCAACGAGATAGGCGGGGTGGCGCTAGTCGCAACCGAAGCGCCGCCGGTGCGCCGGGCACTGGCGCGCCTGCATAGCGCGAATGTACCGGTCGTCACCCTTGTCTCTGATGCACCGTCCTTCCAGCGCCATCGCTACGTGGGCATCGACAATGTCGCGGCTGGACGCACTGCGGCGAGCCTGCTCGCGCGCTTCCTTCGAGGCGTCAAGGGCAAGATCGCGCTGGTCGCCGGCTCCATGCTGGTGCGCGACCATGTGGAACGCCGCCTGGGCTTCGATCAGGTGATCCGCACCGAATATCCCAACCTGGAGGCGCTGCCCGTAGTCGAGGGTCGTGACGACCGAATGGCGACACGGCGCATCGTGGAGCAATGCCTCGATCGCGACCCTGACATTGTGGGCCTCTACAACATCGGCGCGGGGAACCTCGGTCTGATTGAGGCGCTTTCCGAACGCCCGCCCGAAAGGCGTCCGATGGTGGTGGCGCACGAATTGAGCGTCCATACGCGAGCCGCGCTGGAGAGCGGTCTATTTCAGGCCATCATCAATCAGGACGCCGGTCACGAGGTTCGCAGCGCCATCCGCACGCTCCGTTCGCTGGCCGATCAGCGGACCCTCATCGAAGGGCAGGAACACATTCGCATCGAGATATATCTGCGCGACAACCTACCTTGAGCGCCGGAATCTTGGCTGCCCCCTCTGGCGTGGCGGTTCGTTCTGATATACGTACATCAGAAATTGTTGCACTGGGGTGGAACAGAACATGGTCACCGGATTTTTTGGCGACATAAAACCGATCCGGTATGAGGGGCCTGGCTCGGACAGTCCGTTGGCCTACCGCTTCTACAACAAAGACGAGCTCGTGCTCGGCAAGCGTATGGAGGACCATCTGCGCTTCGCCGTGGCCTACTGGCATTCTTTCGCCTGGGAAGGCAGCGACCCGTTCGGTGGCCAAACGTTTGACCGCCCGTGGTTTGGTCCAACCATGCAGCACGCCCAACTGAAGGCCGACGTAGCCTTCGAAATGTTCTCGTTGCTCGGCACGCCCTATTATTGTTTCCATGACGCTGATGTGCGCCCTGAGGGCAACAGCTTCACCGAAAGCAAGGATCGGCTCGATGAGATCGTCGACATTTTTGCGCAGAAACAAAAGCAGACCGGCGTGAAGCTGCTCTGGGGCACCGCCAATATGTTCTCCAACCGGCGCTGGATGGGGGGCGCCGCCACCAACCCTGATCCCGATATCTTTGCCTATGCGGTGGCCACGGTTAAGGCTTGCATGGATGCCACGAAGAAGCTCGGCGGCGAGAACTATGTTCTTTGGGGCGGTCGCGAAGGCTACGAGACGCTGCTCAACACCGACCTGAAGCAGGAGCGTTTGCAGGCCGGCCGCTTCCTCTCAATGGTCGTCGACTACAAGAAGAAGATCGGTTTCAACGGAACCATCCTGATCGAGCCAAAGCCGCAGGAACCGACCAAGCACCAATACGACTATGACGTCGCGACAGTCTATGGCTTCCTTAAGGAATTCGGGCTGGAAAACGAGGTCAAGGTCAATATCGAGCAGGGACACGCAATCCTTGCCGGCCACTCGTTCGAGCACGAACTGGCATTGGCCGGGTCGCTTGGCATCCTTGGCTCGATCGACATGAACCGCAATGACTACCAGTCGGGTTGGGATACCGATCAGTTCCCGAACAACGTGCCCGAAATGGCGCTGGCCTATTATTATATCCTCCAGGCCGGCGGACTGAAGTCAGGCGGCACCAATTTCGATGCAAAAATCCGCCGCCAGTCGCTCGATCCGCAAGATCTGCTGATCGCCCATATCGGCGGCATGGACGCCTGCGCTCGTGGCCTCAAGGCTGCGGCGCGAATGATCGAGGACGAGGCTCTGTCAGTCCCTCTGGCCGAGCGCTATGCCGGCTGGAAGACCACCGAGGGCGAGGCCATGCTGTCGGGCAAGCGCACGCTTGAGGAAGTGGCCGAGCGCGTGGTCAAGGAGAAGATAGAACCGCAGCCAAAATCCGGCCGGCAAGAACTGCTCGAAAACATCGTCAACCGTTACGTGTAAGGTGCGATAGGCGATTTCGACCACAGATCACTCGCGCATACGGCGAGCTGGCGGAATGGAAGGTGAACGTGGGCTGCAATTGGCTAGATTTAGGATGACATCAATCTCACCCGCAAGGTGATCTTTAGATCTTGTCCAATCTGGAACGACATTTCGGCGCGAGCGCGCCACGGGAGGAAGTGCATGAAGACGATCAAGGGCCCCGCGATTTTCTTGGCGCAATTTGCTGGCGACGCAGCACCGTTCAATTCGTTCGACTCGATCTGCAGATGGGCCTCGGACCTTGGTTACAAGGGTGTCCAGATTCCAACTTGGGACGCACGGCTAATCGACCTGAAGAAGGCTTCAGACTCCAAGGACTATTGCGATGAGATCAAAGGCGTCGCCGCCTCGCATGGTCTGGAAGTGACCGAGCTCTCCACCCACTTGCAGGGTCAGCTGGTTGCTGTTCACCCAGCCTATGACACCGCGTTTGATGGTTTTGCGGCCCCGGAAGTGCGCGGCAATCCCAAGGCCCGCCAGGAATGGGCTGTTGACCAGGTCAAGCGTGCGTTGCGTGCCTCCAAGCATCTGGGCATCAAGGCCCACGCCACCTTCTCCGGCGCGCTCGCCTGGCCCTATGTCTACCCTTGGCCGCAGCGTCCGGCCGGTTTGGTCGAGGCCGCGTTTGACGAGTTGGCCAAGCGATGGACCCCGTTGCTCGACTATGCCGACGAGAATGGCGTTGACGTCTGCTACGAAATCCACCCGGGCGAAGACCTGCACGATGGCGTTTCCTACGAGATGTTCCTCGAGCGTGTGAAAAACCACGCCCGCGCCAACCTGCTCTACGACCCCTCGCACTTCGTGCTGCAGCAGCTCGACTATCTCGAATATATCGACATCTATCACGACCGAATTCGAATGTTTCACGTCAAGGACGCCGAGTTCAATCCGACGGGTCGGCAGGGCGTCTATGGCGGCTTCCAGAGTTGGGTCAACCGCGCCGGCCGGTTCCGTTCGCTGGGCGACGGCCAGGTCGATTTCGGTTCGATCTTCTCCAAGCTGACCGCCAACAATTTCGACGGCTGGGCGGTGCTGGAATGGGAATGCGCGTTGAAGCACCCGGAAGACGGCGCGCGTGAAGGCGCCGAGTTCATCAAGGCGCATATCATCCGCGTCACCGAACATGCCTTCGACGATTTCGCCAATGCCGGCACCGACGACGCCGCAAATCGCAAGATGCTCGGCCTGAGCTGAGGGGAACGCGACATGGCTATTGAAGCAAGCAACAAAGAAGCGGGCGGCGGCCGCATTCGCCTGGGCATGGTTGGTGGCGGACAGGGCGCTTTCATCGGCGCGGTCCACCGCATCGCCGCGCGGCTCGACGACCAGTTTGAACTTGTCGCCGGCGCGCTGTCGTCCAGCGCCGAAAAGGCGAAGGCCTCGGCTGCCGATCTCGGCCTTCCCGCCGACCGATCATACGGTTCGTTTGAAGAAATGGCCAAAGCGGAGGCTGCCCGCTCCGATGGCATCGAGGCTGTCTCCATCGTGACGCCGAACCATATGCACGCGCCTGCCGCAAAAGCCTTCCTCGAGGCTGGTATCCATGTAATCTGCGACAAGCCGATCACCACCACCGTCAAGGAGGCCGAAGAACTCGCCGCGCTGGTGAAAAAGTCGGGCAAGGTGTTTGTATTGACTCACAATTACACCGGTTATCCGATGATACGGCAGGCGCGCGAAATGGTCGCCAATGGCGATCTCGGCGAAATCCGCGTCGTGCAGGCCGAATATCCGCAAGACTGGCTGACCGAGCCGGCGGAACGCTTCGGCTCCAAGCAGGCCGAATGGCGCACTGACCCAAAGCGCTCGGGCGCGGGTGGCGCCATCGGCGACATCGGCACCCACGCCTATAATTTGGCGGCCTTCGTTACCGGGCTGAAGACTGAGCAGGTACTGGCGCAACTGACCTCCTTCGTCGAAGGTCGCCCTCTCGACGACGATGTCCAGATCCTGCTTCGCTATTACGGCGGTGCGCGCGGTATGCTGTGGGCAAGCCAGGTGGCTGTCGGCAACGAAAACGGGCTGAAGCTGCGCGTCTACGGCACAAAGGGCGGCCTGGAATGGACGCAGGCCGACCCAAACTATCTCTGGTTCACGCCCTTCGGCAACCCGAAGCAGTTGCTCACCCGTGCCGGGTCCGGCGCGGGCCCAGCTGCGACCCGCGTCACGCGCATTCCGAGCGGCCACCCCGAAGGCTATCTCGAAGGTTTCGCCACCATCTACGCTGAAGCAGCTCGCGCCATCCGCGCAGCGCGCGAAGGCAAGAAGCCCGACGCCGACGTGATCTACCCGACCGTTGAGGACGGCATTGATGGCATGAAGTTCATCGAAGCCTCCGTCGCTTCATCGAGATCCGGCAACGTGTGGACAAAGATCGGATGAATATGTCCGTCGTGTCTCAGCCACAGGACCACAAGGGCTTCATGGCCGGACACGGGCTGGCCAAAGCCTTTGGCGGTGTTGAGGTGCTGAAGGACATCTCGCTCGATATCCGCTCCGGTGAAGTGCATGCCATCATCGGCGAGAACGGCGCAGGCAAATCCACCCTGATGAAGATCCTCGCCGGCCATCTGGCGCCGACGTGCGGATCAATCACGATTGACGGCGAGACCCTCGTCTTCAGCGGACCGGTGGACGCCGAGCATCGCGGTATCGTGCTGGTGCATCAGGAAATCCTGCTGGCGCCGGACCTGACGGTTGCGCAGAATATCTATCTTGGTCGCGAGATTAAAAAGGGCCTGAGCGTCGACGACAAGGCCATGAATGCGGGTGCGGCGAAGGCCGTGCGCAACCTTGGCGCCAATATCGATCCGAAAACCGTCGTCGGCCGCCTTTCGATCGCCCAGCGTCAATTGGTGCAGATTGCCCGCGCGCTTCTGGTGCCGCACCGTCTGGTCATTTTCGACGAGCCGACCGCTTCGCTGACGCCGATTGAAACCAATGCGCTGCTCAAGGTGATTTCCGATATCCGCAAATCGGGAGCGGCAGTCCTCTACATTTCCCACCGCCTGCCGGAAGTGAAGACGCTGGCCGACCGTGTCACGGTGCTGCGCGACGGCAAGCTGGTTACCACCCGTGAGGCGGCCGGCCTTGAACCGCTCGACATGGCGCAGTTGATGGTGGGCCGCGACGTGTCCAAGCTATATCCCGATCACGTTGCGCCCGAGGGCGAGGACCATGTGCTCGAAGTCGAGAACATGGATGTGCCCGGTTATGCCCGCAACGCCTCGTTCAAACTGAAGCGCGGCGAAATCCTCGGCTTCGCCGGCCTTGTCGGAGCCGGGCGCACCGAATTGATGGAGGGCATCGTCGGCCTGCGCCCCGCCAAGGGCACGATCCGCCTGAACGGAAGGCCGGTTTCCTTCGCCAATGCCAAGCAGAGCATGAAGGCGGGCATCGTCTATCTTTCCGAAGATCGCAAGGGCAAGGGCCTGCTGCTGAGGGAAACGCTCGGCGTGAACCTGACGCTTGCTGGCCTGAAGAATTTTGTGCGCGGCCTGATACTTGACCGCAAGGCCGAACGCACCGCACTCGATCAGGCGATCACCGAATTCGACATTCGTACCCGCAACAAGGACCTGCTGGCCGGCCAGCTTTCCGGCGGCAACCAGCAGAAGCTGTT
>NZ_JBFUIP010000032.1:0-43242 GCF_056401815.1 Aminobacter sp. P4_D5
GCGTCGATCTGGTCGTAGGCCTTGAACTCGCCGAAATACTTGGTGATCGCCGCCGTCAGCGACGTCTTGCCATGGTCGACGTGACCAATCGTGCCAATGTTCACATGAGGCTTATTACGCTCGAATTTACCTTTTGCCATTGTCTCTTTCCTTGGGCATCGGGACCTTGGTTCCGGTCGGATGCGGGGCGATTACCGATAAAGGCCGAAAAAGACAAGCGCCTTTTGGCCAAAGGCCGAGGTCGGGCGCAAAAGCCGCGGTGCTCTTTCAGTGCTGGACGCACATATGGTGGCAACCGAATGCAAATAAAAGGCTTCTCGCTCGGCAAGAAAGCCCTGGAGCGGGTAGCGGGAATCGAACCCGCGTATTCAGCTTGGAAGGCTGCTGCTCTACCATTGAGCTATACCCGCGCCCTGAGCGCCGCGCGCCTGATCAGGAGCGAAGCACGCTCTGGTATTCACCTTGCGGCATGGCCTTCTGAAAGATGAGATCATCTTTCGAGGCCATGCGTTTTATGGCTTCCGGGCCGGCAGTGGTGGAGGAGGTTGGATTCGAACCAACGTAAGCTGAGCTAACGGATTTACAGTCCGTCCCCTTTAACCACTCGGGCACTCCTCCAACTGCTTTGCCGGAGCCATGCAACGAGGCATTTCCAGATCCCGGTTCGAGGCGAAGCGCCCTGCCCCGAAATCTGCGTGGGCTTATGGCGACAAGGATTTGGCCTGTCAACCGGACAGGGTGCGTTTTCATGCGGATTATTCAAAGCGCCTGATAACGGGCCGTATGCAAAGCCAGGAGCTGGCGCTATAGCAAGCGCATGAACGATACAAAAAAGCCCGGAACACCCAAGGATAGCCACTACGCCAAGCTGCGTCGCACCTTCCGCGACCAGAAAAGCGGCGGCGCGCCTGAATTCAAGCCACGCAAGCCAGTGCCGCCTGGGGAGAACGCTCCTGACGGGCGGGTGCGGCTCTATGGGCTGCATACTGTGCGCGCAGCGCTCGACAATCCGCGCCGCAAGATTCGCCATATGTGGGTCACCCGAAATGCGCTGGAACGGCTTGAGATCGCCGATCTCGGTGCCCTGGCCTTCGCCACCGAATTGGTCGAGCCAAGAGAGATCGACAAGATCACCGGTTCCGACGCGGTGCACCAGGGTGTACTGATCGAAGCCGAGCCGCTGCAAACCAAGGCATTGTCGGCGCTGGGTGATTCGCCGTTGATCCTGGTGCTCGACCAAGTCACCGACCCTCACAATGTCGGCGCGATCATACGCTCGGCGGTGGCTTTCGGCGCCGGTGCGCTGGTCACAACGCAGCGCCACAGCCCACACGAGAGCGGCGTGCTCGCCAAATCGGCGTCAGGGGCGCTCGAACACATCGACCTGATCGAAGTGCGCAATCTCTCCGATGCGCTCGGTGAGCTGCATGAGGCCGGCTTCCAGACGGTCGGACTTGATTCGGAAAGCCCGGCGGAACTCGAAAAGACGTTTTCGGGCAACAGGGTCGCACTGGTGCTCGGCGCCGAAGGCAAAGGCCTGCGCCAAAAGACACGCGAGACAGTGTCCGCGCTTGCCCGTTTGGACATGCCAGGCGCAATCCATTCGCTCAACGTGTCCAATGCGGCGGCAATCTCGCTTTATGCCGCTAGGAAGTTTTTGCGCTGAGCTAAGTCAGAACCTGCTGGTGTCGGCGTCTGTGGCTTCCGGTTGAAAGCCACAGCGCCACACCGGATCGTGGTTTCATCGCGAACAGCCCTTGACCTTCCACCTGGCGGAAGCCGTAGCCTGACGGCGAACGGAGATACGTCATTGGCACACGGCCCCAAACTCATCCCTTTGCTCTCGCTCGCCTTCGCGCTCAGTATTGCGGCCCCTGCTCTCGCCCAGACCAAGACCGTCGCCGATCTTGCGGGGAACACGCATATCCATGGGCTCGCCTTCGATCGTGCGGAGCCCAGCAAGATCCTGATCGCCACGCATCACGGGCTGCTCGTGGCAGGCTCAGACGGCACCCTGACGGAGGTTTCGGAAAGCCAGGACGACTTCATGGGCTTTACGCCGCACCCGGCCGACCCTGCAATCCTGTTTGCCAGCGGCCATCCAAAAGGTGGCGGCAATCTTGGCTTCATCAAATCGACCGACGCAGGAAAGAGCTGGACGCAGATTTCGCCAGGCGTCAATGGGCCTGTCGATTTCCACCAGCTTGCCGTCAGCCCCACCAATCCTGACGTGCTGTACGGATCATTTGGCAGCATCCAGACCAGCAGCGATGGCGGCGCGACCTGGACAATCGCAGGCGAAGCCCCGCCCAAGCTGATTGACCTGGCCATTTCGCCCGCCAATCCGGCCGTCGTGTACGCCGCAACGCAAACCGGGCTGATGATCAGCCGTGACGGCGCCAAGAATTGGGACGTGCTGATCACCGACGTCCCGGTCACGACGGTCGAACTGACCGCCGACGGTACGATCTATGCCTTCGTACCCGGCCGCGGCCTGCTCAAGGCAACTGAAAACGCACCGAAATTCGAGACCATCGGGCAAGGCCCCGACAGTGCGGGTTACCTCCTGCACCTTGCAGTAAATGCCAAATCGCCTGAGCGTCTGGTCGCTGTCACCGGCGAGCTGGCGGTGGTAGTCAGCGGCGATTCCGGCGCGACCTGGACGAACCTCGGCGCCAACTAGCCGCTTCGCTGCGACCGAAATGCAAAACGGGCTCCGGCAATCATGCCGGAACCCGCTCTTCGACGGCGTGGAAAAGGCTGCGGCTTGGGAACGTTGCGCCGCGACCTCCCCCGCCTATGCTGCTTGGTTCTTGACCTCACCGGCTTGCGAGCCAACCTCGAAATTGGCCATCCTTTCGAGCGCGCGCACCAGCGCCGAGTGGTCCTGCTTGGCCCCGCCATTGGCGACACAGGAATTGAACAACTCCTGTGTCATCGAGGTGTTGGGCAATGACACGCCGAGCGCCTTGGCACCCTGCAGGGCGAGGTTGAGATCCTTCTGGTGCAGTTCGATGCGGAAGCCGGGTGCGAAGGTGCGCTTGACCATACGCTCGCCATGCACTTCGAGGATGCGCGATGCAGCCAAACCGCCCATCAGCGCCTGCCGGACCTTAGCCGGATCGGCTCCAGCCTTCGATGCGAATACCAATGCTTCGGCCACTGCCTCGATGGTCAATGCGACGACGATCTGGTTGGCCACTTTGGTGGTCTGGCCGACGCCGTTGGGACCGACCAGCGTGATGTTCTTGCCCATCTTTTCGAACACCGGACGTGCGCGCTCGAACGGCTTGTCCTCGCCGCCGACCATGATCGTCAGCGACGCCGATTTGGCGCCGACTTCTCCGCCGGAGACCGGTGCGTCTAGATAGTCACAGCCCAGCTCGTTGATCTTCTTGGCGAATTCCTTGGTTTCGATTGGCGAGATCGAGCTCATGTCGATGACGAGCTTTCCCTTGGAAAGGCCTGATGCAACGCTGTTTTCGCCAAACAGAACATCGGCGACCTGCGGTGTATCGGGTACCATCAGGATGATGATGTCACAGGCCTTGGCAAGCGCCTGGTGGCCGGTCACTTTCTTCAGGCCTTTGGCGACCAGTGCCTCAGGCAGAGCGCCGCGATGGTCGCTCGCGGTTACCTCATAGCCAGCGTCCAGCAGGTGTCCCGCCATCGGCGCGCCCATGATGCCGAGCCCAATGAAGCCAATTTTTTCCATTTTTATTTTCCTTCGAATTTCGTCTGGCCTATGCGGCCGCGCTGCCCTTGCCGGCAAAGTCCGCGAACCATCCCAGTCCCTCGACCGTCCCTGCCTTTGGCTTGTATTCAGCGCCGACCCAGCCGGTGTAGCCGATGCTGTCAAGGTGATCGTAGAGGAACGGGTAGTTGATCTCGCCCGTACCCGGCTCATGACGGCCGGGGTTGTCCGCCAGCTGCACATGCGCGATGCGGCCGAGATTGGCCTCGATGGTGAGGGCGAGATCACCCTCCATGATCTGCATGTGGTAGATGTCGTACTGCAGATAAAGGTTATCCGAGCCGACCCTGTCGATGATGCCGAGCGCCTGCCTGGTGTTGGTCAGGAAGAAGCCTGGAATGTCCCTGGTGTTGATAGGCTCGATCAGCAGGCGGATGCCTGCTGCCTTCAGCTTCTCGGCGGCAAAGGCGAGATTTTCGACGAACACATTTTGCAGCACGTCATGGGTGTTTCCGGCGGGTGCAATGCCGGCAAGGCAATTGACCTGCTCACAGCCAAGCGCATGAGCGTAGGTGATCGCCTTGGCCACACCCTGGCGGAATTCGGGGATGCGATCGGGCATCACGGCGATGCCGCGCTCGCCTGCCGCCCAGTCGCCGGGCGGCAAATTGAACAGCGCCTGGGTCAGGCCGTTCTTCTTCAGGCGCGCAGCCACCACATCGGGGGCGTGGTCGTAGGGCGCGATGTATTCGACGCCCTTGAAACCGGCGCGGGCGGCGGCATCGAAGCGCTCGAGAAAGTCATGCTCGCCAAAGAGCATCGAAAGATTGGCTGAAAACTTGGGCATAGGCTCTTCCTCGGAAAATCAATCGAGCAGCATGATTGCGGTCGGTGCGTCTTCGTTGCTTTCGGCAAGCTCCTCGAACTCGACGACATTGTCGATCTCGACGCCCATGGAGATGTTGGTGACGCGTTCGAGGATGAACTCGAGTACGACGGGCACCTGATGCTCCTTCATGAGCTGCTTGGCCTGCTTGAAGGCAGCGGCAAATTCTTCCGGCTTGCGCACCCGAACCGCCTTGCAGCCCATGGCCTCGGCGACCGCGACGTGATCGACGCCGTATCCTGCCTCGGGGTCGCCTGAGCGATTGATGTTTTCGAACGACAGACTGACCTCGAAATCCATGGCAAAGCCGCGCTGTGCCTGGCGGATGAGGCCGAGATAGGCGTTGTTCACGACGACATGGATGTAGGGCAGCTTGTGCTGGGCGCCGACGGCCAGTTCCTCGATCATGAACTGGAAATCATAGTCACCTGACAAGGCGACGATGTCGCGGTTCGGATCAGCGGCGCGAACACCGAGTGCCGCAGGCAGGGTCCAGCCGAGCGGGCCGGCCTGGCCGCAATTGATCCAGTTGCGCGGCTTGTAGACATGCAGGAACTGTGCGCCGGCGATCTGCGACAGGCCGATGGTGGTGACATAGGTGGTGTCGCGGCCGAACGCCTTGTTCATTTCCTCATAGACGCGCTGCGGCTTGAGCGGCACCTGCTCGAAGTGGGTCTTGCGCTTCATCGTCTTCTTGCGCGCCTGGCACTCCTTGGCCCAGCCTGACCAGTCGCGCAGCTTGCCCGCCGTCTTCCATTCGGTGGCAACGTCGAGCAGCATCTTCAAGGCTGCACCGGCATCCGAGGTCACGCCGAGATCGGGCGCAAAGACGCGGCCGATCTGGGTCGGCTCGATATCGATATGGATGAACTTGCGGCCCGCCGTGTACTTGTCGACCGAGCCGGTGTGGCGGTTGGCCCAGCGGTTGCCAACGCCGAGCACAAAATCTGAGGCGAGCATGGTCGCATTGCCGTAGCGATGCGAGGTTTGTAGGCCGCACATGCCGGCCATCAGGCGGTGGTCGTCGGGGATAGCGCCCCAACCCATCAGGGTCGGGATGACAGGAACACCCGTGATCTCGGCGAATTCGATGAGCAGGTCCGAGGCGTCAGCATTGATGACGCCGCCGCCGGCAACGATCAGCGGCTTCTCAGCCTCGTTGAGCATCGACAGCGCCTTTTCGGCCTGGGCGCGAGTCATCGCCGGCTTGTGGACCACGAGCGGCTCATAGGCGTCGATGTCGAACTCGATCTCGGCCAGCTGAACATCGACAGGCAGGTCGACCAGAACCGGCCCCGGACGACCCGAGCGCATGAGGTGGAATGCCTTCTGCAACGTCATCGGCACCAGATACGGCTCCATGACGGTGACGGCCCATTTGGTGACGGGGGCGGCGATCGCCGCAATATCGACGGCCTGAAAGTCTTCCTTGTTCAAGCGGGCGCGCGGCGCCTGGCCAGTGATGCATAAAATCGGGATCGAGTCGGCGGACGCCGAATAGAGGCCGGTGATCATGTCGGTACCGGCCGGTCCCGACGTGCCGATGCATAAGCCGATGTTGCCGGCCTTGGTGCGGGTGTAACCCTCGGCCATATGCGATGCGCCTTCGACGTGGCGGGCAAGGACGTGCCGGATCGAACCGCGTGCCTTCAAGGCCGAATAGAGCGGGTTGATCGCCGCACCTGGCACACCGAAGGCACAGCTGATGCCTTCCTTCTCAAGAACGAGAACCGCTGCATCGACAGCACGCATCCTGGCCATGGACTTCCCTCCAACGATCGAAACTCAATGTTAGTCGATCGTGTCATCGCAGAGCGAATTTTGCAATTTTTTCAAAATATTTTTTCATTTCATGTTGCGCGCACTTACCATCTGATTTTGCTGTCATTTTCATTTTTCGTTGCGTAGAGCATCAAACTAAGTGAAAAAGTTTTTTAAACGCAATCTGGAGCACCGGCATGGCAACCACCGAAAAACGGCAGCGCGGACGCCCCCGTGCCTTCCAGCCGGCGCCCGACGCCGGTTCGGTGCAGTCGCTCGACCGCGCGCTGCGCATTCTTGCCATCGTCGCGCATAGCGACGGCCTGTCGCTGAGCGAGATTTCGGCCGCCTCCGATCTGGCCGCGGCAACCGCCTACCGCATGCTGACCACCTTGCAGAACCACGGCATGGTCGAGTTCGACAGCGACGGCCAGCTTTGGTCGATCGGGGTCGAGACCTATCGCATGGGCGCTGCCTTCCTGCGTCGGCGCAAGCTTGTCGACCGTGCCCGTACCGTCATGCAGGAACTGATGGAAAAGACCGGCGAAACCGCCAATCTCGGCGTCGCCGAAGACGATTGCGTGGTTTTCGTCAGCCAGGTCGAGACGCATCAGGCGATCCGCGCCTTTTTCCGGCCGGGTACGCGCAGTCCTTTCCACGCGTCGGGCATCGGCAAGGCGGTCCTTGCCCATCTCGACCGCGACCGCGTCAACGCCATCGTGCGCAAGGCTGGCCTTGATGCCTATACCGAGCGCACGCTTTCAGAACCGGCAGCCCTTGCCCGCGATCTCGAACAGATCCGCGCGCGCGGCTGGTCGGTGGACGACGAAGAACGTTATCCCGGCATGCGCTGCGTGGCAGCGGCAGTGTTCAACGAATTCGGTGAACCCATTGGCGGTGTTTCGGTTTCCGGGCCTACTGTACGCGTGACACCCGAACGCCTCGCCGAAATCGGGCCAATCGTTCGCGCTGCCGCCGCCGAACTGACCAGGATGATCGGCGGCTCGCCAGACGGCGCCTTGCCCGGCATCTGAACGGGCCTTCGGCAGGCAATCCCAAACGTCGCCCTTGCTGTGGGCCAAAGGCCCGTGCTTGACAGCACAACCACAACGGCTGAAGTCAAAGCCGAATTTGCAATGACAAGTGTTGGAAGCGACCATGAGCCTGCAATCCGTCAAAGCCTTCTTCGCCGAGCATGCCCCCGACATCAAGGTCATCGAGACGCCGACGAGCTCGGCGACGGTCACACTTGCCGCCGAAGCCCATGGGGTCGAGCCCGCCCAGATCGCCAAGACCATCTGCCTGCGCGTCGGCGATCGCGCCCTGCTGGTCGTTGCCCGTGGCGATGCCAGGATCGACAACCGCAAATCGCGCGATGCGTTCGGCGGCAAGCCACGCATGCTTGATGTCGAGCAGGTCGCCGAGATCACCGGCCATCCGGTGGGCGGTGTCTGTCCCTTCGGCCTGGCGACACCGCTGCCGATCTATTGCGACGTATCGCTGCGCGCTTATGACGAGGTTGTGCCGGCTGCGGGGGCCACCAATGCGGCAGTCAGGATTGGGGTCGAGCGCATGGCAACGCTGGTCAATGCCGAATGGTGCGACATCTGCCAGGATGCCGTCGGCAAGCCAGACGCGGAAGCTGCGGAATAGTTTCCTCGCATCCGGCGGAATACTGCGCCTTGCTTGTTTGAGCACAGCCGGCCGCTATACTCGGTAGTATCAATCAGGTTCGTGCGCATCGATGCCGCAGTTTGTTGGAGGACGACGTTGGCTATGGCCGGGTCTCGCCGTGGCGACCCTGGCAGTGGCAATCGTGTTTTTCGGCGGCGCCTTCGCCAACCGGATCTATCTGGACGAAGCAGCATCGCGCGGCCAGACCACGCTGCGCCTCGCCGTCGCCGCACTCTCCGGCCAGATGAACCGCTTCGAGCCCTTGCCCGAACTGATCGCCGACCATGACGATATCAAGGAGCTGGTCAGCGACCCGGACAATCCGGCACTGCGCGCACGCGCCAACGATTACCTCAAGGAAATCAATGCGCTGCTGAAATCCTCTGACATTTACGTCCTACTCCCCGGCGGAGAGACGATCGCGGCCTCCAATCACGACCTGCCGATCAGCTTTGTTGGCGAGAATTTCTCCTACCGGCCTTATTACCAGGATGCCATTCGCGGCAACCAAGGGCGCTTCTTCGCGCTCGGCACCACCTCGCTCAAGCGCGGCTATTATTTCTCCTCGCCGATCCGCATCGGCATGGAAATCCGTGGCGTCGTTGTCTTCAAGGTCGACGTCGACGCCATCGAAGCGTCGTGGAAAGGTGGCGATCAAGAGATCATCGTCACCGACCCCGAAGGCATCATCTTCATGAGCGGCCAGCCAAGCTGGCTTTATGCCAGCCTCCGGCCKCTGACCGACGAGCGCCTCGCCCGCACCGAAGCATCCCGCCGTTATGCCGACGCGATGCTGCGAGAACTGCCGGTCACGAAAAGCACCACCGACGACGGCAATCTGCTGCTCCGCATCACCGAAGGCGGCAAGTCGCGCGAATTCCTCGAACTCGCCGAACAGATGCCACAGGCGCGCTGGACGGTTCATGTGCTCGCCGACACGGCTTCGGCGCACACGCAGGCTCTGGCAGCCGTTATCTCCGCCCTTCTGGCACTCGCCCTTGCTGGTCTCGGCGGCGCAATCATCCTCCAGCGCCGCGCCCGCCTCGCCGAGCGCATGCAGATGCAGCAAAGCGCGCAGATCGAACTCGAACGCCGGGTCGAGGAGCGCACCGCCGATCTGGCACAGGTCAACAGTCGGCTGGAGACCGAAGTCGCCGAACGCCGCACCGCCGAGCAGCAGCTACGCCGAACCCAGGCGGACCTGATCCAGGCCGGCAAGCTCGCCGCCCTTGGCCAGATGTCGGCGGCGCTTTCGCATGAATTCAACCAGCCACTTGCCGCAGTGAAGACCTATGCCGACAACGCCGCAACGCTGCTCGACCGTTCCCGCATCGAAGAAGCCCGCGACAATGTCTCGCGCATTTCCAAGCTCGCCGACCGGATGTCGTCGATCAGCCGGCATCTCCGGAACTTTGCCCGCAAGCCGAACCAGAAGCTCGGGCCAGTAGCACTTGAAGAGGTTGTGCGCGATACGCAGGAAATTGTCGCCTGGCGCCTCAAGGCGGCCGAAGCCATTCTGATCGTCGACCTCGGCCCGACACCGCTCGCCGTCAAGGCGGGCTCGGTGCGCCTCCAACAGGTGCTGGTCAACGTCATCACCAACGCGGCCGACGCGGTCGAGGGCCGGGCCGATCGTCGCATCGAACTTACCGCGCGACGCAAGGGCCCCAAGGTCACCATCTCGATCCGCGACCACGGCCCCGGTGTACCAACGGCGATTGCCGAGCGCATCTACGATCCGTTCTTTTCAACCAAGGGCGTGGGCAAAGGCCTCGGTCTGGGGCTTTCCATTTCCTACAATATCGTCAAAGACTTTGGCGGAGTTCTTGGAGTCTTGAACCATCCTGAAGGGGGCGCCTTGTTCACCGTCGAGCTCGATGCGGCACGCGTCGCCACCCGTGAGGCTGCGGAATGAAGCCGCCGATCGTTCTTCTTGTCGATGATGAAGACGAGCTGCGCCGCTCGACCCGCCAGTCGCTCGATCTAGCCGGCTTCACCGTCGAGGATTTTTCGTCGGCCGAACGCGCACTCGACTTCATCACCCAAGGCTTCAACGGAGTCGTCATCACCGACGTGCGCATGCCCGGCATGGACGGCATGACGCTGATGGGCCGCATCCGGGACATCGACGCCGATATTCCAGTGATTCTGGTGACAGGGCATGGCGACGTGCAGCTCGCCGTGCGCGCCATGCGCGAAGGTGCTTATGATTTTGTCGAAAAGCCCTTCGTCACGCAGCATCTGACGGAGATGGCGGCGCGTGCCATCGACCGCCGCAGCCTGGTGCTTGAAAATCGCGAACTGCGCGCCGTCGCCGGCAAGCGCGACGACATCGAAGCGCGCCTGCCCGGCCGCAGCCAGACGATGATCGACCTGCGCTATAAGCTGCGCGCGGTCGCTGCCACCGACGCCGACGTCCTGATCATTGGCGACACCGGGACCGGCAAGGAAGTCACCGCACGCGCGCTGCACGACATCAGCGGACGCGCCACAAAACCCTTCGTTGCCATCAACTGTGCCGCCCTCCCCGAAACGTTGATCGAGAGCGAACTGTTCGGCCATGAGGCCGGCGCCTTTGCCGGGGCGTTGCGTTCGCGTTACGGCAAATTCGAGCATGCGCGCGGCGGTACGGTGTTGCTCGACGAGATCGGCTCGATGCCGACTGACCTGCAGGTCAAGCTTCTGCGCGTCATCCAGGAGCGCGTCATCACCCGCCTTGGTTCCAACGAGCCGATCGCGCTCGACGTTCGTTTCATTGCCACCAGCAAGGTCGACCTCGACGCCGAAGTCGCAGCCGGCCGTTTCCGCGCCGATCTGCTCTACCGGCTCAATGTCGTGACTTTGCGCATGCCAGCCCTTTCGGCACGGCGCGAGGACGTGCCACTGCTGTTTCTCCAGCTGGCGCGCGAGGCAGCTGCACGCTACCGCCGCGACGATGTCGAGGTGCCGCCCCAGGCTATCGCGGAAGTCGCTCGCCGCGACTGGCCTGGCAATGTGCGCGAGCTGCGCAACGCCGCCGACCGCTTCGTGCTCGGCCTTGGCCTGCAATTGCCCGAAGGCCCGACTGCGGCGAACGGCAGTGGCGACCGCCTTGCCGACCGCGTCGCAGACTTTGAGAAAAATGCGATCTCGGCCGCCCTGCTTGCCCATGGCGGCAGCCTCAAGCCGGTCTATGAGCAGCTCGGAATCTCCCGCAAGACGCTCTACGAAAAGATGCAGCGCTACGGCCTCGACAAGAATCGCCTTGGTGCCGCCGAGGGCCAGGACGCCTGACCGGCCGCGCGCCCATGTGTGGAAATCCACACATGGCAGGAGGGCAACGTCACCTTTTCCACCCACTGGTGCTGATCTCGAACGTTTTTAGCCGCCCGGATGGGTGTGCATGCCTTGCGATGCACACATCCAGTCGCTCCTAATCGGCCCATCCACCGCCGGCGCAGGGAGGGACCAGGCGCGGGTGGAAGCACAGATACAGATCCCGGGAGGATTTCATGAAGAGACTGCTCGCCTCGCTGACGGCTGCCGCAACGCTTGCCGCATTCCCGCTTGCCGCCAACGCGCAGGCCTATCCTGAGCGTACCATCACCGTTGTCGTGCCGTTCTCGGCCGGTGGCCCGACCGACACGGTCACGCGCCTCGTCGCCGAATCGATGTCCAAGGACCTCGGCCAGCAGGTCATCGTCGAAAATGTCGGCGGTGCCGGTGGCACGCTCGGTGCCGGCCGCGTCGCCGCCGCTGATGCCGATGGCTACACGCTTCTGCTGCACCACATCGGCATGGCCACCAGCGCCACGCTCTACCGCAAGCTCGCCTATGACACGCTGAACGCCTTCGAATATGTCGGCCTGGTCACCGAAGTGCCGATGACGATCGTTGCCAAGAAGGACCTTGCGCCGACCGACCTCAAGGGCTTGGTCGAATACGCCAAGGCCAACAAGGACACCGTGACCGTCGCCAATGCCGGTATCGGTGCGGCCTCGCATCTGTGCGGCATGTTGTTCATGAGCGCCATCGGCACGCCGCTGGTAACCGTTCCCTACAAGGGCACCGGCCCAGCCATGACCGACCTGCTCGGCGGCCAGGTCGACATCATGTGCGACCAGACCACCAACACCACCAAGCAGATCCAGGGCGGCACCATCAAGGCTTACGCCGTGACATCGCCCAAGCGCCTCGACGTGCTCGCTGACGTTCCGACCACCAAGGAGGGCGGCCTCGACGGCATGGAAGTCGGCATCTGGCACGGCCTCTACGCGCCCAAGGGCACCCCGGCTGATGTGACCGAGCGCCTGTCCAAGTCGCTGCAGGCGGCCCTCAAGGACCCCAACGTCGTTGCACGCTTCGCGGAGCTCGGCACCGTGCCGTCGTCGGAAGCCGACGCCACCCCGGCAGCGCTCAAGGCCAAGCTCGAAGGCGAAATCGCACGCTGGAAGCCGATCATCGAGAGCGCCGGCCAGTTCGCCGACTAAGGCACTTCGCCTGCGGCGGAAATCGGTCGCGTAAAGCGCTGCCTCAATCCGCCTGCCGGCACCTTCTCCCCCGTGAACGGGGAGAAGGCAGACTGCCGCAGCCTCTTGCCAATCGCCGACGCCTAGGAATGAGACAGGCGTCTGATGCCGAGTTCCTTTCTCCCCGTCAACGCACGGGGAGAAAGTGCCGGCAAGCGGATGGAGGCAGCGTAACGCAGCTATCCACATCAGGCGCCAGCAGAGGGCCTTCCCATGAAAAACCTCGCCATCGATCCCACTAACGCCGCCTGCGGAGCGATCTTCGTCGCCACCGGCGCGTTTTTCGCCATCCAGTCCCTGGGTCTCGACCTGGGCACAACATTCCGCATGGGACCGGGCTATTTTCCGCTGGTCCTGGCTTGCGTGCTGATCGTGCTCGGCCTCGTCGTCATCGTCCAGGCCACTCGGGTCGAGGGCGAGCCGATCGGCCCGATCGCCTGGCGCGGCATGGCCTTCATCTTGCCGGCGCCGATCTTCTTCGGCCTCACTGTGCGTGGACTTGGCTTCGTGCCGTCGATCTTCCTGACCTGCCTGATAGCTGCCTTCGCCTCGGCGCGGATGAAGCCGCTCGCCGCTGTCATCCTCTCCGCCGGAGTGACGCTGTTTTCAGTCGCCGTGTTCAGCTACGCGCTCGGCCTGCCGTTCCAGCGCTTCGGCCCCTGGCTGCCGTTCTGAGGAGGATGTGATGGAACTCTTCGACAATCTCGTGCTCGGCTTTTCAACGGCCACAACGCTCTCCAATCTTGGCTTCTGCCTGATCGGCGTCTTGCTCGGCACCCTCATCGGCGTGTTGCCCGGCATCGGCGCCACCGCCACCATCGCGATGCTGTTGCCGATCACCTTCCAGATCGGCGATCCAGTCTCCTCGCTCATCATGCTCGCCGGCATCTATTACGGCGCGCAGTATGGCGGGTCGACCACAGCCATCCTCATCAACATGCCGGGCGAATCCTCATCCGCCGTCACCGCAATCGACGGCTATCAGATGGCACGCAAGGGCCGCGCCGGTGCCGCACTCGCCATCGCCGCCATCGGCTCGTTTTTCGCAGGCACAGTTTCGACCTTCCTGGTCGCCATCTTCGCGCCGCCGCTGACGACAATCGCGCTGCAGTTCGGTGCTGCCGAATATTTCTCGCTGATGGTCGTCGGCCTGGTCTCGTCCATCGCCCTCGCCCATGGCTCGATCATCAAGGCGCTGGCAATGGTCGTCCTTGGCCTGCTGCTCGGCCTCGTCGGCACCGACATCTACACCGGCACACCGCGCTTCACCCTTGGCATCCGCGAATATGCCGACGGGCTCAACTTCGTTGCGGTCGCGGTTGGCGTGTTCGGCGTCGCCGAAATCCTGCGCAACCTCGAAAGTGAAAAGACCCGCGAAGTGCTGATGGCCAAGGTTTCGGGCTTGATGCCGACGCGCCAGGATTTTCGCGAAATGGCAGCACCCATCCTGCGCGGCACGGCCATCGGCTCGGCACTCGGCATCCTGCCTGGCGGCGGCGCGATCCTTGCGGCCTTTGCCTCCTACACCGTCGAAAAGCGCGTTTCAAAGCACCCTGAAGAGTTCGGCAAGGGTGCCGTGGCGGGCGTCGCCGGCCCGGAATCGGCTAACAATGCGGGTGCTCAGACCTCGTTCATCCCGATGCTGACGCTCGGCATCCCGGCGAACCCGGTCATGGCGCTGATGATCGGCGCGATGATCATCCAGGGCATCGTGCCTGGCCCCAATGTCGCCACTGAGCAGCCGGCTCTTTTTTGGGGCATCATCGCTTCGATGTGGATCGGCAATCTGATGCTGATCATCCTCAACCTGCCGCTGATCGGGCTGTGGGTGAAGCTCTTGACCGTGCCCTACTACGTGCTGTTTCCGATCATCATGGCGTTCTGCGCCATCGGCGTTTACAGCGTCAACTCCAACGTCTTCGACCTTTACGCCGTCGCCTTCTTCGGCCTCATCGGCTACGCGCTGGTCAAGCTGCGCTGCGAGCCGGCACCGCTGCTGCTCGGCTTCGTGCTCGGGCCGCTGCTCGAAGAAAACCTGCGCCGGGCCATGATCCTGTCGCGCGGCGACCCGACCACCTTCGTCACCCGTCCGATCAGTGCGCTCCTGCTCGCACTGGCCGCCTGCGTGCTGATCGTGGTGTTGCTGCCGGCAGTGCGCAAGAAACGCGACGAGGTCTTTGTCGAAGAAGAAGCCTGACGCACGCAACTGCGCGCCGACCGAAGCTTAGGTTGGCGCGCATTGGTTGCGGCATGGAGCTGCGGGGCTCCAGGGGAATGAGCTTATCGGTGCATAATCGCGAATGGTGATTTGACCACGCGTCTGGTTCGCGTGAATTTGCATATCGGAGGTGAGCGAGGCTCTTCGAACCCAGCCACCCAGTTTGACCACATATGCTGCGACGATTGCTTTTTTGACCCGCTGTGTAAATCGATCCCCCGCCCTCACGGCGGGTTCTTTTTGAATACGGGCCAGCAGAGTGCGGTGGCTATCGCGGAGGTTTCCCACCGTCTGCGGCGACGGGCCGATGAGATGCGGATGCGTCTAGCCGTCCGCAGGCGTTGTCAGACGAACATCATGACGACGATGCCGCCGACTACGACCAGGACAAGTCCTGCAATCAACATGGGGATCAGGGTGCTATCTTGGTTGGCTTCAGGCACGAGCKTTTCTCCGATCAGTCAGCTCGGTAAAATGACCTCGGCCTGCCAGGCGCTCTTTGCGCCAGCGCAAACAAAACCCAATCAGACGCGCTCGCAGGTCGGCACCGACGACTGGCACGGCTTGCGTGAAAAAGCCCGCGCCGAATGGGAATACAGCGCGGGCGAGCACAGTTGGGATCAAGTGCAAACAGAGGGTGATGCACCCGATAAGGGCCATCATAGTCAAATCCGGCGGCAGCTTTTTGCGCTAGATCAAATTGATCGCGCGAGTTCGATCACTTGGTGCCGAGCGCCTGTCGACTTCCGCCATGCTGCTGCAAAAGTGCTGCAAGAACGGAAGTCGGAGGATCGGTAGTCAAGCTAAAGACAGGACGATTGCGGAACGTAAATCTGTCGCAATCAGCGTGAAAAGTCCGAGGATGAAAACCTCAACGACGCTCACAGTTGCGCTTCTCGTTTCGGGTTGGTTCGGTACGACAATGCCCATCGCCGCAGCAGCCGATTTCGGCCCTGAGACGCTTGCCCTGATCAATGCCTACAGGGTGAGCCGTGGCCTTTCACCGCTAACCTCTCACCGCACGCTGCAGGCTTTGGCAAGGCAACATAGCCGGTACCAAGCGGCAAGAAACAGCCTCGGCCATGATGGCTTCCGCCAGCGATCCGCCCAAGCGAAGGCTGCCGGCCTCAGCGTCGTATGTGCGGAGAACGTTGGTTATAACTATCAAAACGCACAGCAGCTTTTTGTGGGATGGAAGAACTCGGCACTCCATCGGACGAACTTGCTTCGGCCCAATATCCGCTACGCGGGCGTTTCCGTAGTTGGCCCTTATTCGACTTTCTTCGCTTGCCGATAGCGCCGGCCGCCCGGATAGCCAGGTCAGCGGCAATGTTCCGCCTCAAGCAGTCAAACGCAGCCGCCCTCAAGCCATTCAAGGGCCGCTGATGCCTTGAATTGGTTGGTTTCTCAGCTGTCGTGTGGGAAGTGGTGCCCCCGGCAGGAATCGAACCCGCGACCTTCGGTTTACAAAACCGCTGCTCTACCATCTGAGCTACAAGGGCAATTTGCTCCGGTTAGCATATTTTTCGGCCCAGTAAAGACAATTTCGAGAGAATGGCGAAGCATCCCCAGGCAGCGCGGTCTGAGACACCTAAAACTGCACACAGGTACTCACTACATATTTGCAGCGGGTCGACAGGGCCCTGCTCGGAGGTGATGGATGCTCAGGTTCGTGATCATTGCCATGGTGGTGATTGTCGCCTGGCTGCTGTTGCTCAAGCTGTTTCGCCAGATCAAGGAGGCGCGGGTCGATTGGACCGGCGTCGCCGCGATCATCGGTTTCATCGCGCTCGCCTTCTATCTGCGCCACGTCACCGGCCTAGGGTGACCTCATTGCGCACAAGCAGGTGTTTGCTAAGCCGCCGATGTCATTGTCTTCGCAAACACCACACGATTGCGCCCTTGCTCCTTAGCCTCGTAGAGGCAGCGGTCGGCAAGGCGCATCAGTTGCGACGTCGGCTGCTGCCCGTCTGAAACGACCGCTCCTATGCTGACACTCAACGGATGCAGGTGTCCGTCGACCGGATGGAAGACCAGTTGCTCGACCTCCATGCGAATCCGCTCTGCAATAGCTGCCGCGTCGTCGCGATTGGTCGCAGGCAAGAAGACGCAAAACTCCTCGCCACCGACACGTCCGACAAGATCGTGCTCGCGGATCGAGAGCCGCAACGCGTTGGAAATCAGCTTGAGCGCGTCGTCGCCGACGAGGTGACCGAAGCTGTCGTTGATGCTCTTGAAATTATCGGCGTCGATCAACAATAGCGCGCCGTGATCGCATTTGAGCCGCGCTTGCTTCGACTTCTCGAAAAAAGCCTCTCGATTCAACAGGCCGGTCATCTGGTCATGGGTAGCCTTTGTCTTGAGCTGAGTATGAGCCTCCTGCAGCTCGGCAAGTGCCCGCTTCAGCTTCTCGTTCTGCCAGAAAATCAGGAAGCCGGCCGGAAACGCTGTCAGCACCGGCAGGATCGAGTTCATCGCGAAGACGAACGCCGTGAAGGGCTGGCCGGCCGAATAGCGGATCGAAAACGACACGATTTGGCTCACCACGATGACGGCAATGGTGATCAAGCTGGCCTTGAACGCGATCTTCCACACAGCGCTGTCCCTGCAGTTCCCGACCCCTCTTGCAGTGGTGGATAGCGGTTGAAACTTAATGCTTTGCCATCCGGGCACATATGTACAGTGATGGATTTGGACGGAGTGGGAGGCCGCGCGCCACCGCCGAAGCAGCCCTCGGAACGTCACAGCGTCCCGTGTTCAACATTCACCCCGGCCCGGTGACGACCAAGGAAGTCGTAGGTAGCGACATATTTGAGATCGCCAGGGCGGCGGCCGGATAAGCTTTGGCCAACCTGGCGACATATGGCGCCYGTCCGCTCCCTATGCTTCGACAAATCAGCATGCTACCCCCGTTGCCGGCGGACGACATCGGCGTTCGGACCGCCTGTAGGGAGCACATGGACGCCAAGTCGCTGACATTTTCGTTCGCATCCTCCGGTACAGCGGAGGCGGACGCCGCGGCCGAGCGCCTTTCCAAGCGCTATGGCCAGACGCCTTACGATCAGGCCGACATCGTTGTTGCCTTGGGCGGCGACGGCTTCCTGTTGCAGACACTGCGTGAGACGATGAGCACCGGCAAGTGCGTCTACGGCATGAACCGTGGCACCGTCGGCTTCCTGATGAACGAATACAACGAGAGCGCCCTGCCCGAGCGGCTTGCCTCAGCGGTCGCCGAAACCATTCGGCCATTGGAAATGGTGACGATCGATAATGCGGGTGTCACCAGGGACGCGCTTGCCATCAACGAGGTCTCGCTGTTGCGCCAGTCCTACCAAGCGGCACGGTTGCGCATTTCGGTCGACGGCAAGGTTCGACTCGAGGAATTGATCTGCGATGGCGTGATGGTGGCAACGCCGGCTGGATCCACAGCCTACAATCTATCGGCCCACGGCCCCATCCTGCCGCTCGACGCGCCGCTTCTGGCACTGACGCCGGTCAGCCCCTTCAGGCCGCGCCGCTGGCGTGGAGCGCTTTTGCCCAAGACCGCTGTGGTCCGCTTCGACATACTGGAAGAACAAAAGCGCCCGGTGAATGCCGTTGCCGACCACACGGAAGTCAAGTCGGTAGTCTCGGTCGAGGTCAAGGAATCGGCGAACCATACCGCCACCTTGCTGTTCGACGCCGGTCATTCCTGGAGCGAGCGCATCCTGGCCGAGCAGTTCAGATACTAGCTTTGGGCCACAGCTTGAAGTAAACAGCTGCAATCGCCGTGTAGGTGCCAGTTTGAGTTGACAAATCGCGCACTTACGCCTATCGCGTTGCGGCATATTGCAGGCGAGTTGCGCCTGTCGTGGCCAGATCGCCGCGCCCTTGAACGAGCAAAGACAGCCAACAAACTTGTCCGAAGACACTCAGACCGCTTCAGAAGCGTTGACCTTCGCAGACCTCGGCCTTTCGCCGAAGGTCCTTTCCGCAGTCACCGACGCCGGCTACACGCAGCCTACGCCGATCCAGGCAGGTGCGATCCCGCACGCGCTGCAGGGAAAGGACGTGCTGGGTATCGCCCAGACGGGCACCGGCAAGACGGCGTCCTTTGTGCTGCCTATGCTGACGCGCCTTGAAAAGGGCCGCGCCAGGGCACGCATGCCACGCACGCTGATCCTCGAACCGACGCGCGAACTCGCCGCACAGGTCGAAGAAAACTTCGTCAAATACGGCAAGAACCACCGGCTCAACATCGCCCTTTTGATCGGCGGCGTGTCGTTCGATGAGCAGGAAAAGAAGCTTGAGCGCGGCGCCGACGTTCTGATCGCCACGCCCGGCCGCATGCTGGACCATTTCGAACGCGGCAAGCTTTTGCTCACCGGCGTCGAGATCCTGGTCATCGACGAAGCCGACCGCATGCTCGACATGGGCTTCATCCCCGACATCGAGCGCATCTGCAAGCTGATCCCGTTCACCCGGCAGACGCTGTTCTTCTCAGCGACAATGCCGCCTGAAATCACCAAGCTGACCGAGCAGTTCCTGCACGCGCCGATACGCGTCGAGGTCTCCAAGGCGGCATCGACCAGCACCAACATCACCCAGCGCCTCGTCAAGTCCGGCCCCAAGCCGTGGGACAAGCGCGAGACGCTGCGCAAGCTGATCAATGCCGAAGGCGACGAGATCAAGAACGCCATCATCTTCTGCAACCGCAAGGTCGACGTGTCGGAACTGTTCCGCTCGCTGGTCAAGCACGACTTCGATGCCGGCGCCCTGCACGGCGACATGGACCAGCGCGCCCGCATGGCGATGCTCGCCGGCTTCCGTGACGGCAAACTGAAGCTGCTGGTCGCCTCCGACGTCGCCGCGCGCGGCCTCGACATTCCCGAAGTCAGCCACGTCTTCAACTACGACGTTCCGATTCATGCGGAAGATTATGTCCACCGCATCGGCCGCACCGGTCGTGCCGGACGCTTGGGCAAGGCTTTCACCATCGTTACCAAGTCCGACACCAAATACGTCGACGCCATCGAGCGACTGACCGGCCTGCCAATCGAATGGCACGACGGAGACCTTTCGACGGTGATCGCCAGCGAAGGCGAGGACGAGGCTCCGCGCCGTGGCCGTGGCGCACCGCGCCGTGCTGGCAAGGAAAAGCATGGTCGCGAGCGCGACCGCAAGCCGCGTGAGGAGGCGCCCGTCGCCCAGGCAGCAATTGTCGCAAGCGAAGCTCCGGTCGACAACGTGGTATCTGACATTGACGAGCGCCGCGTGCGCAAGGAAGCGATCCGGAACGAAAACGCCGATCGCAAGCCGCGCGAGCATGAAGACAAGCCGCGTCGCGACGATAATCGCGGCCACCGCCGCAACAATCGCGACCGCGAAGAAGACGACGACCGCACGATCGGTTTCGGCGACGACCTGCCAGCCTTCATGCTGATCACCACAAATATCTGAGAGCCAAGCGCCTCAATGAAAACGGCCCCTTCGGGGGCCGTTTTCATTTGGTGACTGAAGCAATGCAATGAGCAGCAGCGCCCCTTGCGGTCCGTCTGGTTTGGCCAGCGCCCCAATGAAAAACGGCCCCTTGCGGGGCCGTTTCCTTTGCTTGACTGCCCCACTCAGGTAAGCGGCGACAGCTGTATCTCGACGCGGCGATTCTGCGCGCGGCCCTCGGCTGTTGCGTTGGAAGCGATTGGCCGGGTTGCACCGAAGCCGGTGACCGCAAAGCGACGCGAATCGACCCCCTGGGAACCGAGGTAATTGGCCACCGACAGCGCACGGCGCTGCGACAGGTCGAAATTGTGCTGGTCGCCACCGGTCGAATCGGTGTGGCCGAACACGTCGACAGTGGTCTGGTTGAACTTCTTCAGCACCAGCGCAACCGAGTTGAGGGTGTTGTAGAAGCCCGACTTCACGGCATCCTGGTCGGTGGCGAAGGTGATGTTGGACGGCATGTTCAGGATGATCTGGTCACCGGCGCGGGTGACGCTGACGCCGCTGCCCTGAAGCTGGGCGCGCAGCTCGGATTCCTGCCTGTCCATGTAACCGCCGGCAAGGCCACCGGCCAAAGCGCCGACGCCCGCGCCGATCAGCGCGTTACGGCGGTCATTGCCGCCGGCGAGCAGGCCAAGGCCCGCGCCAGCAAGCGCACCAATACCTGCACCTGCTGCAGAGTTCGAAACCTTCTGCTGGCCCGTATAAGGATCGGTCGTGCAGGCGCCGACAAACATGCTGCCCGCCAGCGCAAAAATTACTGTCTTCTTCATATAAGGATGTCCCTCTCAGTACCCGCGAAACGCAACGGCGCTCCACGCAAAGCCCTTCACCGGCCTTGTAGCATGAAATGCGGCGAAAAACGGAACGGCAGCAGTAACAAGCGAGCAAACTCGAGCTCGCCTGCATGAGAAATTTTGCTTGTTGCCAGAGGTTCTTTCTGTTGATCACCACAACCTCGATCTTGTGGAGAGCGAAGTCGTCAAACGAACGCGAATTGACGCTGATCTTAGGGTTCGCTGGTTGACCAGACTCATCGAATTGCGCCGCCGCACTGGCGACAGAACACAACGTCAGGACAATCGTCAGCAGCCGCGATCAATATGATTTCGATGGCACGAACAGGCAGATGGTCCGGGTGTTGTCGGCGCCGTCTACCGAGCACCAATGGTATTCGCCGTCCGGTGAGGGTTTGACGCGGGCGTCCCGATAAGTGACGACCTCGCCGGTGCCTTCGATGACATAACCCTGCGGGCGCTCGCTGATCGCCTTCTTTGGCACCTCGCGGCAGTCATAGCCAGAGCAACAAGCAAAGGGATAGGTCCAGCCTTTTGGCGCGTCGTGCGAAAAAGCGGGCGGGACGTTGAGAGCAATCAGCACAAGGGCAGAGACAGCAAACACATATCTCCGCGGCGGGCGTTTTCCTGGGCACAACATGACGCGTTCCCCTGAGATCTCCTCCCAAGCGAATCCTCCGCCCGCACGCTTAACGAAAAGTTACCTCAAGATGTTCCCACGACCGGCGCCCGGTCATCGCCGCCATGCGGATGACCGGGTGCAAGGTACAGAGGGAAGCTGGCCGTTAGTCGAGATCGGCGACGGCCTGCCCTGCCCCACCTTCGATACGCTGCGACAGCGACGCCTCCATGAAGTCGTCGAGATCGCCGTCGAGAACGTCGGACGGGCTCGTGCTTTCGACGCCGGTGCGAAGGTCCTTCACCAGCTGGTAGGGCTGCAATACGTACGAACGGATCTGGTGGCCCCAGCCGATATCGGTCTTCGACGCCTCGGTGGCATTGGCCGCAGCTTCGCGCTTCTTCAGCTCTTCCTCGTAGAGGCGCGAGCGCAGCATTTCCCAGGCCTTCGCCTTGTTCTTGTGCTGCGAGCGTTCGGCCTGACAGGCGACTGCGATGCCAGTGGCGATATGCGTGATGCGCACCGCCGAGTCGGTGGTGTTGACGTGCTGGCCACCCGCGCCCGAAGAGCGGTAGGTGTCGATGCGGACATCCGATTCCGAGACGTCGATTTCGATCGAATCGTCGACCACCGGATAGACCCAGATGCTCGAGAACGACGTGTGGCGCCGTGCATTGCTGTCGAAGGGCGAGATGCGGACAAGGCGATGAACGCCCGATTCCGTCTTCAGCCAGCCATAGGCATTGTGGCCCTTAATGAGGAGCGTGGCGGATTTGATGCCGGCTTCTTCGCCGTCATGGACTTCCAGAATCTCGACCTTGAAGCGGCGGCGTTCGGCCCAGCGCGTGTACATGCGCAACAGCATGTTCGCCCAGTCCTGGCTCTCGGTGCCGCCAGCGCCGGCGTGGACTTCGAGATAGGTGTCGTTCTTGTCGGCTTCGCCCGACAGCAGCGACTCGATTTGGCGCGCCCGGATTTCGCCGGCCAACGAACGGATGGCGGTTTCGGCTTCGCTGATGATGTCAGCATCGCCTTCTTCCTCACCCATCTCGATCAGGCCGATATTGTCATCCAACGCCTGGCTGAGGCCCTGGATGGAGCGGATGCTGTCGTCGAGCGACTGGCGCTCGCGCATCAGCTTCTGCGCCTCCTGCGGGTCATTCCAGAGGTTGCCGTCCTCTGCCCGCATGTTCAGGTAATCAAGCCGTTTTACCGCCTGATCCCAGTCAAAGATGCCTCCTCAGCAGGCTTATGGCCTGCCTGATTTCGTCGACAATGTTCTGCGTTTCCGCGCGCATGGAGATTGCTTCTTTTTGCTTGTTTCGCGCCCGAAGGCGGCTTGTTGAATCCGCGCGGAACATAGGGATGAGGTCGCCCTGTGTAAAGCAAAATGGGCGGGAGCCGTGTGCTCCCGCCCACCAGCTCTACCGTGCCCCGCGTTGCCTAGCCGACGTAAGACGCCTCGAGTTTGGCGACGTCGATCTTGGTCATCTGCAACATCGCCTGCATCACCCGGCTGGCCTTGGCGGCATCGGGATCGCCGAGCAACCGAGGCAGCGCTTCGGGAACGACCTGCCAGGAAAGGCCGAACTTGTCCTTCAGCCAGCCGCACTGGCCGGGCTGGCCACTTTCCGACAATTTGGTCCAGAAATAGTCGACCTCGGCCTGATCCTTGCAGTCGATGGACATCGAGATCGCTTCAGTAAACTTGAAGTTCGGACCGCCATTCAGGGCGGTGAAACCCATGCCCTCAAGCTCGAACTCGGCCACCATGACACTGCCGGCCGGACCTGGCCCTGCCTCGCCATATCGGGTCATCTTGCCGATCTTTGAGTTCTTGAACACCGATGTGTAGAACTTGGCGGCCTCTTCGGCCTGGTTGTCGAACCATAGGAATGGGCTGATCTTCTGCATCATTCTCTCCCTGCGTTGAAATCGGACTGGGCCTCCCATCGTGAGGCTGCTGCTTCAAGGACGATCGAGCAACGAACGCTCCGACATGACTTCGGAGTTTACGCACGCCCTTCAATGTCTTTCGGCATTCAATAACTAAAAAGCTATATAACTATGTGGCTATTTGCAAGAGCAAAGATGGGGCGCCATTCGAACACAAAAAATGCGCGCAGCTTGGCCACGCGCACTTGTCAGTTCCGTCAAAGGGTCCAGCTGATGCCGGACTGGGCTGCGATCTTAGTAGAGGCCGCCGCCACCTTCGCTGATGGCCTTGCTGGCCTGCGGCGAAAGTGCTCCGCCATAGCCATTGGTGCCGTCCTCACCCATGCCGATGACCCAGTAGCTGTCGGCGGGTCCGGTGCCGGGCTTGAACGCTTCCATGATCGTGCCAGGCGCGCCTTCCGACGCCTGCATGCCGGTCTTGCGGTCGATCGAAATCACCTTCATGCCAGCTGGCACGACAAAGTCGACCTTGGGCGTACCGTCGAGCGCCACGGTCATGAAATCCTTGAACACGGGTGCTGCGAGACCGCCGCCCGTGGTGCCCTTGCCGAGCCCCTGCGGCTTGTCATAGCCAAGATACAGTCCGACGACGAGATTGGGCGTATAGCCGACGAACCAGGCGTCCTTCTCGTCGTTGGTCGTTCCTGTCTTGCCCGCCATCGGACGGTTGAGTGACAGCAACGTGGTTGCGGTGCCGCGCAGGACCACGCCTTCCAGCATCGAGGTGATCTGGTAGGCCGTCATCGGGTCGAGCACCTGCTCGGAATTGTCGACCAGTTCCGGTTCGGGCTGGTTGGCCCATTCGGTGGCGACACATCCTTCGCAGCCACGCTCGTCATGCTTGAACACCGTCTTGCCGTAGCGGTCCTGGATCCGGTCGATCAGCGACGGCTTGATCTGACGGCCGCCATTGGCCATCACGGCATAGGCTGAAACCATGCGCATCACCGTGGTCTCGCCAGCGCCGAGCGCCATAGGCAGATACGGTGCGAGCTTGTCGTAGACACCGAAACGCTCGGCATATTCGGCAACTGTCTTCATGCCCATGTCGTTGGCCAGGCGCACCGTCATGAGATTGCGCGAGCGCTCGATGCCGGCGCGCAAGGTCGACGGTCCTGCGGCCTTGCCGTCATAGTTCTTGGGCGTCCAGGAAGTATTGCCAGACTGGATGGTGATCGGGCCGTCCATGATGACGGAGGCCGGCGTGTAGCCGTTGTCGAGCGCAGCCGCATAGACGAAGGGCTTGAATGCCGAGCCGGGCTGACGCATCGCCTGGGTCGCGCGATTGAACTCGGACTGCGCGAAAGAGAACCCGCCAACCATGGCGAGCACGCGGCCAGTGTGCGGATCCATGGCAACGAGACCACCCTCCACCTCCGGCACCTGGCGCAGCGCATAGCCCGCGCTACCATCATTTTTCTGGACGTAGATCACGTCGCCGGCCTTGAGCACTTCAGCGGGCGAATTTGCCTTGAGGCGCTTGCCGGCGGAGACATAACGCATGGCAAAGCTCATATCGTCCTTCGACACGGAACTCTGCTCGCGATCCTTGGACAGAGCGCCGGATACTTCGCGCTTGGGCTGCAGGCCAATATCGAGCCCGGCCTTGGAGCTGTCGAGAACAACGGCCAAACGCCATTCGGGAACATCGCCCAGCCCCTTGACCGCCCCCAGCGCCGTGCCCCAATCGCCGGAGATGTCGATGTTCTTGACCGGACCGCGATAGCCGCGCAGGCGATCATATTTCTCCAGGCCCGACTGCATGGCCTTGCGCGCCATGGCCTGGAGCTTCGGGTCGAGCGTGGTGCGAACCGACAGACCGCCTTCATAAAGCGCGTCCTGGCCGTAGCGCGCGATCAGTTCGCGGCGCACTTCCTCGGTGAAATATTCGCCAGCGAAGACATAGGTGCCGGTACGGCGCGGCGTCACGCCGAGCGGCTCAGCCTTGGCCTTGTCGCCCTCCTCGCGCGAAATGTAACCGTTGACCACCATCTGCTGGATCACCCAGTTGCGCCGCTCGATGGCGCGCGCGGCGTATTTGAACGGATGATAGTTGGACGGGCCTTTCGGCAGAGCCGCGAGATAGGCGGCCTCGGCCACTGTCAGCTCGTTCACCGACTTGTCGAAATAGGTCAGCGCCGCACCGGCGATGCCATAGGCGCCGAGGCCGAAGAATATCTCATTGAGATAGAGTTCGAGGATGCGGTCCTTGGAATAGGCCTGCTCGATGCGGAACGACAGGATCGCTTCCTTGGCCTTGCGGTCCATCGTCTGTTCGTTGGAGAGCAGGAAGTTCTTGGCGACCTGCTGCGTGATGGTCGAGCCACCTTGCGTCGGACCACCGGTGACATAGGCAAGCGCGGCGCGCGAAAAGCCCATGATGTCGATGCCGGGATGATTATAGAAGTTCTTGTCTTCGGCCGACAGGAACGCCGCCTTGACGCGATCGGGCACGGCCTGGATCGGCAGATAGAGCCGGCGCTCGCGCGCGAACTCGCCCATGAGCGCGCCATCGGAGGCGTGGATGCGCGTCGTCACGGGCGGCTCGTATTTGGCGAGCACCTCGTAGTCGGGAAGTTCCTTGGTGAGCTGGCCGAGATAGAGCGCCACGCCCGCTGCAACGACGAGCGCAAGCGTCGTGCCGATGCCGAAGAAATAGCCGATAAGACGAATCATGCCCGCTCCAGTACAAGGTTCGGGAATTTCCTAAACCAACCCGCCATCACCGCAAGCTGCAGGTACTGTCCCGATCCGCAATCGGTCACCCATGTCGCGCGGTTGTGGGCAAAATACGGCAATAGCCACGCATGCGCCCAAGATTCTGGTCGAAAACACCATTAATGCCCAGGCCGTGACCTCTCGGCAACGCCGACGAGAAGCCCGCTGTCAGCATCAGCCGCCTGGAGCGCCTCGCTCCGCGACAAAAGCTGCAACAGCCTTCGAAATGCTTGTTGCTGCCTTCTCGCGCCAATCGGCGCTGCGAAGCTGCTCTTCGTCCTGTGGATTGGAGAGGTAGCCGAGCTCGACCAGCACCGACGGCACGTCAGGTGCTTTGAGCACCTTGAAGCCTGCGGAGCGATGCGGATTGTTGATCATGCCAACGGTCGGGGTCAGTTCGCCGACCAGAGAGCGGGCAAAGCGTGTCGAAAACCCATGCGTCTCACGCCGGATCAAATCGACCAGTATGTCGGAGACTTCGTGGTTTTCTTCGGCAACATCGACGCCGGCAAGCTGGTCGGAGAGGTTTTCGCGATCGGCCAGCGCCTGCGCGTCGGCGTCGGACGCCTTATCCGACACCGTATAGACGGTGGCGCCGCGGATACCTTTGAGTCGAATCGTGTCCGCATGGATCGAGATGAAGAGGTCAGCTTCCTGCTGACGCGCAATGYGAACCCGGTCGTCGAGGCGCAGGAACTCGTCGCCCTCGCGCGTCAGAACGACCTTATAGGCGCTGTTGGACGCCAGCTTGTCTTTCAATTCCTTGGCAAAGGCGAGCGTGACCGTTTTCTCAACCGTACCGTTCAGCCCTTCGGCCCCACCGTCGATGCCGCCATGGCCGGGATCAAGCACGATCGTGAACGGCCGGTCGCCGCGATTGGCGATCTTGCCAAGCCTATCGGTTTTGGCTGTCGTCGAGCCGGTGGTCTCTGCCTGGATAGCAAGTGCCGCGTCGAACTCGCGTTCCGAGGCGGCAGCGATATCCGCAACCAAGCGATAACCGGAGCCGTCTTCGTTCTTGAGAACGTCGACCTTCTCGACGTTGAAGGGCCCTTTCGAGGTCACGATCAGCCGCGAAGCGCCCTCGCCCGACGCGCCATAACGCACACTCTTGATCAACCCGCGCGGCTTGAGGTCCTTGGCCTCGAGTGCAAGAACTGCATCGGGAAGGTCAATGACCAGGCGGTGTGGGCTGCGCAGCAGCATCCACTTTGGTTCTGGCTCGCGGTCAAAATTCATGACGATGCGCATGTGGGTCGCGTCGCCGGCCATCTTGTAGTCGAGCGTCTTGATCGCTTCAGCGGCGCAAACCGGCTGGCAATTGATACCGACGAACACGGCAAAGAATACGACCAACGCCAACATCGCATGGCACAATGCGCCCTGGGGCTGAAAGCCCACAAATGGGAGGCTCTTGCCAGTCAATGCCACGGACCCCATTTCTGTATTGCCGCTCCAAAAGGCAGGCACGCAGTTTGTGCGCGCTGTTGTCGTTCGCGAGCCGAATACGCGACCCTCTCGATTAACGAGTGGTAACCAAAGAAGGTTAACCGAGTCTTTGTCGCAATGCTCCCCTCATGTCGCAGAAGGTGGCTTTGCCGGCATCGGAAATCGGGGTTGCGCTCGACCTCGCCAAATCATAAAAGCGACATTGGATCACTGCAATCCAGGGCCCGCGCCCTCAGCGCCTTCCGCTAGGGAACCACGCGACGAGCGATGGCCCGCCTCGCATTAGAGTTAGATTTCAGTGATCGCGACGAGATTCGCAGGCGCGGCCCGTGGCGGGGTAGCGACTGCGTGAGAAAAACGGCCGGACACTCATTCCGCGCCGGCTCTGTAAGAGCAAAGTAGCTGGTCCGGATTCCCGGGCTTAGATTTGAAACAAGGTTCCGCAAGGTCACGCATTGGCCACTGACGCAATCATGGACAGGTCCGCAGGTAACCGCGCCATCACGGCAGCGGGCGGCTCCGCCATGGCGTTTTGGCTGCGACCGGCGGGCGCAAAATCATCCGGCACCCCTTCATCAGCAAACTCACGGCGGCGGACAAGTTCCCGCAAGCCGCGGCTGACGGCTGCCGGGAGGACAAATAATGCCCAACAAGATGCTGATAGACGCCTCCCACCCGGAGGAAACACGGGTTGTCGTAGTTCGCGGTAACCGTATTGAAGAATTCGATTTCGAATCACAGGACAAAAAGCAGCTCAAAGGAAACATCTACCTCGCCCGCGTGACGCGGGTTGAGCCGTCCCTTCAGGCTGCCTTTGTCGAGTATGGCGGGAACCGTCACGGTTTCCTCGCCTTCAGTGAAATCCATCCCGACTACTACCAGATCCCGGTTGCCGATCGGCAGGCGCTGCTGCGTGCTGAGGCTGAAGAAGCCGAAGACGAGGAAGACGAAGACAGCGAAGGCGACGATAGCAAGAGCCAGGATCGCAACCGTGGACGCCGCAGGCGCCGCGGAGGCAAGAATCGTGGCCGCGACGAAAACAAGCCTGAAGGCTCTTCCGAAGACGACGGTGATGCATCGTCCGATGACGAAGGCGAATCGGTCGCGGCAAGCGACAACGCCGATGCAAACGCCGGCGACTCGGCGGCTGAAGCTGTAGAAGAAAACTATGATGCCGCATCGGATGAGCGCGAGCCGACCTCGATCGCCGCATCCGTCGATGCGGATGTCGTGTCCGAAAAGGCCCCCGAGCCAACCGTCACCGAGAATGAAAACGGCGGTGTGATCGAAGAAGTGCATTCGACTCACCACGACGATCATGAGATCGAGTCGGTCGGCGCTGAAGATGCGCTTGAAGAGGTGCGCAACCGCCGCAAGCCGGTTCGGCGCCACTACAAGATCCAGGAAGTCATCAAGCGCCGCCAGATCCTTCTGGTCCAGGTGGTCAAGGAAGAGCGCGGCAACAAGGGTGCTGCGCTGACGACCTATCTGTCGCTGGCTGGCCGCTATTCGGTGCTGATGCCCAACACCGCGCGTGGCGGTGGCATTTCGCGCAAGATCACCAATGCCCAAGACCGCAAGCGCCTGAAGGAAGTTGTTGCCGATCTCGAAGTGCCAAAGGGCATGGGCGTCATCCTGCGCACCGCAGGTGAAAGCCGCACCAAGGCCGAGATCAAGCGTGACTACGAATATCTGATGCGCCTGTGGGAGAATGTCCGCGGCCTGACGCTGCAGTCGACGGCTCCCGCGCTGGTCTATGAGGAAGGCAGCCTGATCAAGCGATCGGTGCGCGATCTCTACAACAAGGACATCGACGAGGTTCTGGTTGCCGGCGAAGACGGCTATCGCGAGGCCAAGGACTTCATGCGCATGCTGATGCCCAGCCATGCTAAGGTCGTCCAGCCGTATCGCGACATCACGCCGATCTTCGTGCGCAGCGGCATCGAATCGCAGCTCGAGCGGATGGTACAGCCGCAAGTGACGCTGAAGTCGGGTGGCTACATCATCATCAACCAGACCGAAGCGCTGGTTGCCATCGACGTCAACTCCGGGCGCTCCACCAAGGAGCACTCGATCGAGGAAACGGCCCTTCACACCAACCTTGAAGCCGCCGAGGAAGTCGCGCGCCAGCTCAGGCTGCGCGATCTCGCCGGCCTGATCGTCATCGACTTCATCGACATGGAGGAGAACCGCAACAACCGCGCGGTCGAAAAGAAGCTCAAGGATTGCCTGAAGAACGATCGCGCCCGCATCCAGGTCGGCCGGATCTCGCATTTCGGCCTGATGGAGATGTCGCGCCAGCGCATTCGCGCCAGCGTGCTCGAATCGACGATGAAACCCTGCCCCCATTGCGGCGGCACCGGCCATGTGCGTTCGGACTCCTCGGTTTCGCTGCAGGTCGTTCGCGCTATCGAAGAGTTCCTGCTCAAGGACTCGCGCAGCCACATCACGGTCAAGACGCCGATGGCGACGGCACTCTACGTGCTCAACCACAAGCGCTCGACACTGGTCGATCTCGAAGCCCGATTCGGCGTGACGATCACGCTTGAGGCCGACGACAGCGTCGGTTCCGTCGGTTCGCAGAACCATGCCATCTTCCGCGGCGCCATTGCCGAGAAGCCGGCGAACTTCGCCCTGCCCGTCGCGGCCCCGGCCTATGAAGAGCCCGACGACATCGAAGACGAGATCGTCGAAGAGGAAGAAGAAGAGATCGTCGTCGCCGAGGCAAAGCCTGCCCAAGCGCCGCAGCCTGCATCCGCCGAAGGCGAGCAGCATGACCGCAAGCGCCGCAAGCGCCGGCGTCGTCGGGGCGGCCGCGATCGCGAGCACGCGGCCCCGCAGGAAGGCGAGGCCGTCGCTGGCGAGGCCAGTGAGGCCAGCGAGTCTGAGGATGGCGAGGCCGACGTCGCCGTCGATACAGCTGTTTCCGAGGTCGCCGGTGAATCCGCAGCTCCGGACGCAGCTGAAGATGCTGCTGCCAAGAAGCGCCGGCGCGGCAAGCGCGGTGGCAAGCGCAACCGCAAGGAAGACGAAGAGCAGTCGGCCGAAGGCGACGAACAGGTCGCATCCGACGACGCGACGGTCGCCGAGACCAGCGTAAGCGAAGTTGTCGTGGTTGAAGCCTCCACTGCTGAGCCCGAAGCTGTCGTCGAAGCCAAGCCGAAAAAAGCTCCGCGCCGTTCGGCCAAGGCCAAGAAGGCCGAAGCTGAAGCGGTCGAAGCTCCTGCCGAAGAGGCTGTGGTTGAGGCGATAGCGCCTGAAGCCGAAGCCAAGCCTGAGAAGAAGGCTGCCAAGCCGCGCGCCCCGCGCCGCAAGGCAGCTGCCGCTCCGGCCGAGGATGAAGTCGTCTCCGAAGAGCCGGCAGCGCCCGTAGCGCCTGTCACTCCCGTTGTCACATCCGTGGTCGAAGCCGAGACGGCCGCCTTGACCGAGGCCAAGCCAAAAAAGGGCGGCTGGTGGCAGCGCAAGGGTTTCTTTTGATAAGCTAATATAAATGACCCCGACCAGCGACATGCTGGTCGGGGTCACTACTTTTTGAGATTATTTTGCTTGCTGTCTGACACCATTTGCACCGATATACGGCGCAGCGAATGGATAGATTCATACTTTGCTTTAATACTGCCCGGAGAGACGGTCGATGACGAATGATAGCAAGATCGACATCCTAGGACTGACTGCCCATATCGTCAGCGCCTATGTTGAAAACAACAAGGTTCCGGCCACCGGCCTGCCGGAATTGATTGCCAGCATCAACGCGTCGATCCTGTCGCTCGACCAGCCCACTGATGCGCCGGCCGAAGCCCAGCAGCCTGCCGTGAATCCGAAGCGCTCGGTTCTTCCCGACTACATCATCTGCCTGGAGGACGGGAAGAAGTTCAAATCGCTGAAGCGCCACCTCTCGGTCCACTTTGGACTGACGCCTGAGGAATACCGCGCCAAGTGGGGCTTGCCGGCCGATTACCCGATGGTTGCGCCGAACTATGCCGCCGCCCGTTCGGAACTGGCCAAGTCGCTTGGCCTCGGCCGCAAGGCGGGCGCTACGTCTACCAGGGCAGCTACCGCGCCAGCAAAGGCACGCGGCCGCGCCAAAAAGGCGTAATTTCAGGAATTTCAACGACGCGCTTCGGGACATCCCGGAGCGCGTTTTTTATTGTGCGGCGACAACATCCGCCGAATAGCGCATTTCACGCATGGGGCGTACGCGCTGGGTCGTACGGTCATAGAGCGGATGGGCCTTGTATGCGGCCAGCGCTGCCTGGTCGGCAAACTCGGCATAAACGACGATGTCGACCTCGTCCGAATACGGATCGACCTTCGTATTGACCGTCACTTCGAAGACGGTGGAATGCGGAATGCCGCCAAGCGCCGACAATTCCTCACGGATCATCTCGACGTCCTGTTTCTGGCGCGCACTGAAGAACACGATGTGCCGGATCAAGCCGCGACTCCTTCTGCTGCTTTCGCTGGCGCCTTTTGGGTCGGCATTTGGTCCGCGTCAATCCGCCAAAAAGCAGCAGTTCGATTCGCGCGGATGCGCTTTCAACCGATGATCATACGCACGACGCGATGAACTTCCCGCACCGTCTCGCCGATGGCGTTACCGTGGTTGTAGAAAAGATCCCAGATGAGGAACACGGTGCCGCACATGATCACAATTACATATCGCAATGCGTGCCCTCCCCGACTGCCACGGAAACCCATTGTTTCCACGGGCCCTACGAATCTCGGCAACTAAATTAGTGTCCTATAATATTTAACAAACTCGCCTTTCGCCTTTGCAACGCGTTTCATTCGGCCTGATAATTCATCTGGCATATCAGCGCTTGCCAGATGTCACTTGAAGTTCCAGATTTTGGCGGTGAAGATCACGGCAGGAATTCGCCGCAGCACGCGGAAGTCATGGCAGCCCCCGGCCAAGTCCTTCGCAACCTGTCTGGAGATGCGGCGGCGGCGCATCTTCAGCCAGGCACGTCAGCGGCACAAAAACCAGGAGCAACGGGCCCGACACGCCGTACCGGGCAAGAACTTGGGACGTCGACATGGCCCAGAGGACTTCGGACGGTTCTACCAATCATGGCGTGACGAGGCTTCACGAGGGCAATGTCGCGGACTTTGCCAGAGGCCTGCCGGCGCGCGTGCGCATGGCGCTATCGGCAGCACTTCACCTGCCGCGCGGTTCGCTCAAGGTGAAGATGCCGGATGGCCGCAGCATTCTGGTCGGCGGTAAGGCGCCGGGACCGGATGCTGAGATCGTGCTGCACAATTGGAAGCTTCCTTCACGCGCCTTCAGCGGCGGCACCATCGGGGTCGCCGAATCCTACATCGACGGCGATTGGGAAAGCCCCGACGTCACCAGCTTCCTTGAGCTGTTCGTGATCAACACCGAGGCGGGAGAAGGCGTTGCCGGCGGCACCAACTGGCTGCTCACCACCATCCAGCGTATTCGCCACTGGCTCAACGAAAACACCCGCACCGGGTCGCAACGCAACATTTCCGCCCACTACGACCTTGGCAATGCCTTCTACAGCCAATGGCTGGATCCGAGCATGACCTATTCCTCGGGGCTCTATGCGACGGGCGCCAACGACCTGGCAGGCGCTCAGACCGAGAAGTATCGAGCCTTGGCGCGTGATACCGGCATTGGCCCCAACGACCATGTGCTGGAGATCGGCTGCGGCTGGGGCGGTTTTGCCGAGTTTGCGGCACGCGAGATCGGCTGCAAGGTGACAGGGCTGACAATCAGCCGCGAGCAGTTCGACTTCGCCCAAAAGCGCATCCACAATGCTGGGCTTTCCGAGAAGGTTGAATTCAAGCTGCAGGATTATCGCGACGAGACCGGCACCTATGACCGTATCGCCTCGATCGAGATGTTCGAGGCAGTGGGCGAACGATACTGGCCGGCCTTTTTTGCCAAGATGAAACAGTGCCTGCCTTCGGGCGGCACGGCGGGTCTGCAGATCATCACCATCAACGAGGCCGCCTATCCGCTTTACCGCAAGCGCCCCGACTTCATCCAGCGCTACGTCTTTCCCGGCGGCATGCTACCGACGCCGGCCCTGCTCAAGTCGCTAGGTGCCGAGCATGGGCTCGATTATCTGCGCGAGCGTGTCTTTCCGCAGGACTATGCGCGCACGCTCGCCGAATGGCGCGGCCGTTTCTGGTCATCGTGGGAACGCATCGTGCCACTTGGCTTCGACGAGCGCTTCAAGAAGCTCTGGGAGTTTTACCTCCACTATTGCGAAGCAGGGTTCCGCGCCGAATATATCGACGTGCGGCAGGTGGTCTACAAGGCCTAAACTTCGATCGTCTGCGTCAGCACGCAATCTGTCTTGCGGTTGCTTTCCCAAGGCAGTTTTACGACGTCTTTCCGTCGTGAAAATGCCGAATCTGTCTTCAGTATAGCTTCGAGGGCCGGGCCTCGGAGCGAATCAAGACATGCGCAAGCGAAGCATTTTCCTACTCTCTACTCTGACGGTTGGCGGGGCGATCTACCTCAACAACACATCGCTGCTTTCAAACCGGCCTGCCGGCGAGCCGGTCATGCTCGCGCACAGGGGGCTTGCCCAGGAGTTCGACCGGACCGGGCTGACCAGCGACACATGTACAGCCGAGCGGATGCTGCCGCCCCGGCACGACTATCTGGAAAACACAGTCCGCTCCATGCAAGCAGCCTTTGTCATGGGTGCAGACGTGCTTGAGCTCGACGTGCACCCCACCACCGACGGCAAGTTCGCCGTCTTCCACGACTGGACAGTGGACTGCCGCACCGAAGGCAGCGGCGAGACGCGCGACCATTCGATGGCTGAGCTCAAGACGCTTGATGTCGGCTACGGCTATACCGCCGATGGCGGCAAGACATATCCCTTCCGTGGCAAAGGCGTCGGGCTGATGCCGACGCTCGACGAAATTCTCAAGCGCTTTCCCGACCAGCACTTCCATATCAACGTCAAGAGCAACGATGCCAAGGAGGGCGAAGCGCTCGCAGCCTTCCTGTCGACTTTGCCGGCTGAACGCCTGTCATCCCTCACCATCGTCGGCGGCGACAAGCCGGTCCAGGCAATCAAGCTGGCCCTTCCCGCCATACGGACACTGTCCAAGCAATCGCTGATGCGCTGCCTGTTGCGCTATGAAGGGCTCGGCTGGAGCGGCTATGTGCCGGAAGACTGTCGGGGCACAACCCTGGGCGTGCCGATAAACATTGCGCCCTTGCTATGGGGTTGGCCGAACCGCTTCCTCGACCGGATGGAGAGCGTCGGCACCAATGTCTATCTGCTGGGGCCCTACCATGGCGGGGGCTTCTCGGACGGCATCGACGACCCGGCGACCATCGATGCGCTGCCTGCAGGCTACTCCGGCGGGATATCCACCGATGCGCTCGATCTGGTTGCGCCTGCGGTTGAGCGTAGGGCCAACTGACCTGAGTCAGGGCTAAACAAAAAGGCGGCCGGATCGCTCCAGCCGCCTTGGTACCCTGCGAAAACTCAAAGCGTGATGCGGTACTTCGCAAAACCTTCAGCGCCATCGCCGGCCGGCTCGATCTTCACAGCCTTGACTTCGGATATGTGATCCTTGGCCTTGGGACCGGTCTCGAAGATCACCGACGCGCCTGCAACCGGGGCAAACGACCAGTTGGCATCGGCCGACGGGTTGATCGTGCCCTGATCAACAATGTAGCGCACGATCACGTCGCGGTTGGTATCGGGTGCTTCGAACACCAGCTTGGAGGCGTTGATTTCAGGGAAATTGCCACCGCCACCAGCCCGGTAATTGTTCGTTGCAACGACGAACTTCGCCGCCGGATCGATTGGCTTGCCCTCGAACATCAGGTCGACGATGCGGTTGGAGCCAGCGTTCAGCACGGCGCCCTTGGGATCGTATTTCGGTGGTTGCGCCAGATCGATCTTGTAGGCCACTCCGTCGATGACGTCGAAATTGTAGGATGGAAAATCGAGATTGATCAGCGCTTGGTCGGCTTTGCCGGGTTCGACCTTGTTGAAGATGCCGGCCGACATCTCCAGCCATTCCTTGACCTGTGCGCCAGTGATCGCCACCGCCTGTACCGTATTGGGGTAGAGATAGAGGTCGGCGACGTTCTTGATCGCCACGGCGCCGGCCGGAACGTCGGTGTAATAATCTGGACCACCGCGCCCGCCCGACTTGAAGGGAGCCGCAGCCGAAAGCACCGGCAGATCCTTGTGCTCGGTGTCCTTGAGCATGTCCTTGATGTACCAGATCTGCGCCTGACTGACGATCTGCACCGACGGATCGTCGGCGACGAGCGCGAAATAGGAATAGAGCGGCGCCGACGTCTTGCCGACCGGGGTGCGGACATAAGCGAGCGTTGCCTCGTGCTCTTCCTTGGCTGCCGCCTCGACCTCCGGCTTGCTCTCGACTGTCGGCACCACCTTCTTGTCGACGCGCTTGGAAATGGGGCGTGCCTCGCTCGTCGAACTGATGACCTTCCAGGCATTGCCGTCGCGCTCGAGCAGAAGATCGATCAAGCCGAGATGGGAGCCCCAGAAGCCACCCATCACACCCGGCTTGCCATTGATCGTGCCCTTGGCGTTGTCGACACCGTCGACCTTGTCGAATTTCGGACCGGGGAAGTCGAGATGGCTATGGCCGGTAACTATCGCGTCGATGCCGTCGACGCCAGCGAGCAGGATCGAGGCGTTTTCCAGGTTTTCCGCGGCTTGCGGCGTGCCCATGCCGGAGTGCGAGAGTGCGATGACGATATCGGCGCCCTGTTCCCTGATCTGCGGCACCCAGGCTTGAGCTGCCTTGACGATGTCGCGGGTCATCGCCTTGCCCTGCAGATGCCTGGAATCCCAGGTCATCACCTGCGGAGGCACAAAACCGATCAGGCCGATGCGGATAGGATGCTCGGCACCCGAACCGTCCTTCACCTTCTTGTCGAGGATCACGTAGGGCTTGAGGAACAGTTCGTCCTTGGTCGCGTCGGCGGCCAGTTCGCCCTTGGTCAGATTCGAGCAGACGACCGGGAAATTGGCGCCGTTGAGCACCTTGAACATGTAGTCGAGCCCGTAATTGAACTCGTGATTGCCGAGTGTCGAGCAATCATAGCCCAGCGTGTTCATCGCCTTGATGATCGGGTGGACGTCGCCGTCCTTCATGCCGCGCTGATAGGCCATGTAGTCGCCCATCGGGTTGCCCTGCAGGAAGTCGCCATTGTCGACCAGGATCGAGTTGGTGGCTTCAGTGCGGATGGCGTCGATGATCGTGGCCGTGCGGGCAACACCCATCGTGTCGTTCGGCTTGTCGGCGTAGTAGTCATAGGGAAAGACGTGCACGTGCAGGTCGGTCGTTTCCATGATGCGCAGATGCGCCTGATTGGCCTGGGCGCGCGCCGAAAACGGGTGCAGCATCACAAGAGCGCTCGCCGCGGCCGATCCGGCAAGAAAGGAACGACGAGACATAGGGTGAACCATGTTGGACATTTTCATTCTCCAGGAAATGAACTGACAGTATTTAGCCGGCGTCCCAAAGATCAAATGTCGCGCCAAAATCCGCGCGAGTCCAGCCGACTCGCGTGACAGCAGCGCGACAGGCTGCGGGGGAATGGATTGGTCCAGACGCTTTGCGACCTGTTCGGCCAGCGCGATGTCGCCCGTTGACCACAGGCAGCCAGCATGCAGGACTAGGCTCGACGCTGCTCGAAACCTCAAAAAGGTGCGACATGGCCGATCTCGACGACGAACAACCGGCGCAATACGCCTCGCCGCCATGTTTCATGCATGAGCTTGATCCCGAATTCCGCGCCGTGCCCGCGCCGGAATGGCCGGATGTCAGGCGCTGGCGCAAAGCCGAGCGCGCAAGGCTGATCGAATCCCGACTTGCCATCCCCGCTGACGTTCGCACGGCCATGGCCGGCCTGATCGCGCAGGGGCTCGACCAAGTCACCGGCGATGTGGCGGGCAAGATGGTCAGCCTCTACTGGCCGTTCCGGGGCGAGCCGGACCTTCGGCCATGGCTGGCATCGGTCAATGCGCGCGGCGGCAAGTCGGCGCTGCCAATCGCAATCGAGTTGGGTCGACCGCTGATCTTTCGCGCCTATGCACCGGGCGACAAGCTCGAACGTGGCGTCTGGAACATACCCGTCCCTGTCGCCAGCCCGGAGGTCATCCCCGATATCGTCATTGCCCCACTCGTCGGCTTCGACGCTATGGGCTACCGGCTAGGCTATGGCGGCGGTTTCTTCGACCGAACACTGGCCGCGTTGCCGAAAAAGGCACTGGTCATAGGCGTAGGCTACGAGATCACGCGCATTGCAACGATCTTCCCGCAGCCGCACGACATTCCCATGGACAGGATCGTTACCGAGGCCGGAATCATCCGCTGAAGCCATTGCTTGCGGTCACGCCAGATCCGGCCGCATGCCCGTGGCCATGCGGTCGACAATCTCGCGCAAGGCGAATGACGAGTTGATCTTGATGACATGCGGCATGGCCGACAGCCATTCCTTGTGGATGCGCTCATAATCGGGCAAGTCGCGGGCGGCGATGCGCAGGATGTAGTCGTATTCGCCCGACATGAGATGGCAAGACAGGATGTTGGGGCAGCGCTTCACCGCGACCTCGAAATCCGAAAGCGTTTTTTCGAACTGTCCCGACAGCGAGATATGCACGATCACCGTCATCTGGTGACCGAGTGCCGCGCTCGAAAGCCTGGCATGATAACCACTGATGATGCCTGACTTTTCGAGGTTGTCGAGGCGACGCGAACAGGCTGATTGCGACAGCCCGATCTTTTCGGCCAGCGCCGCGTTGGGCATCCGCCCATCCTTCTGAAGCGCGTCCAGAATAGCGATATCGATCCTGTCCAACGGCATTCTTCGAATTTCCTTCGACAATACAGAGGATGTGCGCAAAAATTATCGATCAACCTGCGGTAGCGCAACCTTTTTCGCAAACATATTCGGAACGATTCGTGATTGACTTCGTCATCAGGGAACGACGGCCAAAACGGCTGCGGAGGAGCAGGAAATGCGCGTAGGTTGCCCCAAGGAAATCAAGAATCATGAATACCGCGTCGGGCTGACCCCCGGCTCGGTTCGCGAATACGTCGCCCATGGCCATGACGTCCTGGTCGAGACAGGCGCGGGTGCCGGGATCGGCGCAGATGACAACGCCTACCGTGCGGCCGGCGCCCAGATCGCCAAGACCGCCGAAGAGGTGTTCACCCGCTCCGACATGATCGTCAAGGTCAAGGAACCGCAGCCCAATGAATGGGCGCAGTTGCGCGAAGGCCAGATCCTCTACACCTATCTGCATCTTGCGCCCGATCCGGAGCAGACCAAGGGGCTGCTCGCGTCGGGGGTGACTGCGGTCGCGTATGAAACCGTGACCGACGAGCGCGGCGGCCTGCCTTTGCTGGCTCCGATGTCGGAAGTGGCCGGTCGTCTGGCAATCCAGGCAGGCGCCACGGCATTGCAGAAGGCCTATGGTGGCCGTGGCGTGCTGCTTGGCGGCGTGCCTGGCGTGCTGCCGGGAAAGGTCGCGGTCATCGGCGGCGGTGTCGTTGGCCTGCATGCCGCCCGCATGGCCGCCGGTCTCGGCGCCGATGTGTCCATCATCGACCGTTCGATCCCGCGCCTGCGCCAGCTCGATGATCTTTTCGCTGGCCGTGTCCACACGCGCTATTCGACTGTCGAAGCGCTCGAGGAAGAGTGCTTCTCCGCCGATCTCATCATCGGTGCCGTACTTATTCCAGGGGCGGCGGCGCCCAAGCTGGTCAGCCGCGAGATGCTGTCCGGCATGAAGAAGGGCGCGGTGCTTGTCGACGTCGCCATCGACCAGGGCGGCTGCTTCGAGACTTCGCACGCCACCACCCACGCCGACCCCACCTACGAGGTCGACGGCATCATCCATTACTGTGTCGCCAACATGCCGGGTGCCGTGCCGGTGACTTCGGCCCATGCGCTCAACAACGCCACGCTGCATTACGGCCTGGCGCTGGCCGACCGTGGCCTCCAGGCGCTCGCCGACGAGCCGCATCTGCGCAACGGCCTCAATGTGCATCGTGGCCGCATCACCAATCGCGCCGTCGCCGAAGCCCTGGGTTATGAGATGACGGAAGCCAAGTCCGCGCTGGCGGCTTAAGTCTGCTGTATCAATAAAGAAGGAGCCCGTCGCAGTGATGCGGCGGGCTTTATGTCATTGGCTTCCCACGCGATTTTTAGCACCTGTCGACAGATTTCCCGAAACGAATTCGGCTCACCGGTTTCAAACTGAATGTGACATTTATGTTGCATCGCGCGGAAGGCCTCCGTGCCAAACAGCCAGTATTGGTAGTGGGGCAGTAGTGATGAAATTTGGTAAGACTTTTATAGCGCTTTTGCTGGGCGCAGTGTCAGCAGTTGCAATCTCTTCGGCATCAAACGCAGCGGATGCAGTATCAACGGAAGCGCCGGCCGCTGCGGGTTTCAACTGGAGCGGCATCTATATCGGTGTCGGCGGCGGCGTTGGTGCTGTCAAGCACGGGCTCGAAATAGCCAATCCTAACGGCCCCGAACGAATCGGCATGCCGGATCTCGGCGGCGGCGGCTTCTTTGGCGAGGTGACGGCCGGTTACGACTACATGGTGTCAGAACGCTTTCTTCTGGGCGCCTTGGTCGATGGTCGTTTTGGCAATGTTGGGCTTTCCCTGGAATCCTCGGATGGCACATTGGACGCCTCGCTCAACAACAATTACGGCTTTGATGTCGCGGCGCGAGCTGGCTATTTGCTGACCTCCAATACGCTGGGTTACGTTCTCGGCGGCTACAGCTGGCAGCATTTCAAGCTCGACGGAACCCTGGCCGGCACACCAATTGAATTTGAAGACGACCGCAGCGGCTACCTTCTCGGGCTGGGTATGGAAACTGCGGTCAGTGGCAACTGGACCGTCAAGAGCGAATATCGCTACGCCAACTATGGCAATGACACCGTTGCCGATCTTGGAGGAGCTCTCCTCAACATCGAGCCGTCAACGCATACATTCCACGTCGGCGCCAACTACCGCATCGGTGGCCAGAATGGCGGTGGTGCGTCAATTGCGGCGCCGGCCTATAGTTGGACGGGCTTTTATGTCGGCGGCGCGCTTGGGGCGGGTGCAATCACCGATGAAATCAATCTCGCTGCGGGCGCGGCCACCTTCAACGGCTTCGGTGGCGACGGCGCCTTCGGCGAATTGAGCGTCGGCTACGACCATGAGTTCAATGGCATCTGGGTTGCCGGTCTGCAGATCGACGGCCGTTATTCCGGCATGACGACGCAGCTGGCAGACGATCTGGCGCTTGGTGGTGCACGATACGAGGCTACCGCCGACTACGGTTTCGATGTTCTCGCCCGTGTTGGTGCAAAGCTCAATGAGTCGACCCTTGGCTACGTGCTCGGCGGCTATAGCTGGCAGCATGTCAGGGAAGAGATCACCTTTGCCGATATGTCCGACAGCAGGGATTGGAGTGTTGGCGGTTTCTCCGTCGGTGGCGGCCTTGAAACCGCTGTAACCAACAACGTAGCTGTCAATCTCGAGTACCGTTATTCGCGCTACGAAGGCCAAGACTACGACAGCGGCGACTTCTGGGAGACAGTTCCAGCCTTCCATACAGTCCGCGTCGGCGCGAAGTACAAGTTCAATTAGAACCGTTTCAGGCAAAATGCCAAAGCCCGTCGCAGCGATGCGGCGGGCTTTTTTTCGTTTTCAGTCAGATATCGGCGCCGCTTGACGTCATCGGCTCGTCCCGCTCGATCCGGCACTGATAGCAATTGTTCTTTGCCGATCGCATGTGCACGTAGGCCACGTCCGGGCGCTGGAGCAACATTGCCGCCCAGCCGACAATCTCGGGCGTCAGCGTCACCGCACCGGTGCCATAGACGATGCGATCGTCCGCACTGTAGCCGCGCAGGATGTAGTCCTTGGTCTTGGCGAACAGCTCCGGCAACTCGCGGGTCTCAGCCGCACGTGGACATTCCTCAGCATGCAGGAAGATCGGGCCCGTTTCGGCATAGGGCTGAAGTTCCGGGAATGGGCGATATGCCAGCACGAGGTAAGGCTTACCCGCCGCGACATTGGTCAGGCAATGGCGACAAGGCACGCCAACGCCATCCGAAATCTTGCGCTCGGGCGTCATGCCATAGGCATCCGGGGCGCCGTGCTGGAGAGCCTTCACCGCATCGGTGGGAAGTGCCTGGAAGAGTATGGTCATAGCGGCAATCCTGGTTGATCGATTGCCGCAAGTTATGGCGAGCACAGGCGCTCGCCCACCCGATTTCCGACGCAGAAAATTTTCGTGGTATGGCAGCGTAAAGCCCGGCTCTTGCAAGCCGGGCTCCATAAATGATCGATGCGAGCAGGCTCTTACCGGATGAAGGCGTCGTAGCGGCGCAGCGTCACGCGGCGGTTGCGCCAATTCTCGTTCTGGGTCGGCACGAGCAGGAACTCTTCGCCATAGCCGACCGTTTCCAGCGCATAGCGCGGAATTCCGAACTGGCGCACCAGCGTCTGCTTGAGCGAAGCAGCACGGCGCTCCGACAGCGCCTGGTTGGCGGAAAACGAACCCACGGCATCGGTGTGGCCTTCGATCAGCACACGCGCCTCGGGATCGCGGCGCAGGATGCGGTCCAGCGCGTTGGCGATGTTTTCCACCTTGCCATATTGCGAATAAGGCACCTCGGCCGAGCCAAAGGCGAAGTTGATCGACTGGATGTCAATCGAGGGCGCCATGCGGCGCAAATCCGGCCGGCGCTTGAATTCGCGAACCGTGACGCGCTGGTTGGGCTGGAGCCTCGTCGTTGGCGCCGCCTGGAGCTGGCGCTCGATTTGCGACGCCGATGGCGTCGTCGCTTGTGCTGCGGCGTAAGACGGTGCGGCAAGCACGGCGATCAGCGCGGCGGCAAGCGTACGGCGGTTCAACATCTTCATTCTCCTTGCATATTTCGACCGATCCGGTCGAATCTGATGCAGCGGAAAAGGCCTGAGCCAAGCTGAAGACGCGATGAACGGACAGTTCAGCYGGGGTTGTGTGCGATCACGGTCGCATCACGCTTGCCGCACGCTCGGCAAAGGTCATCGTCCGAACCGTTTCCGTCTTCTGCGCGACGGGCGAAAAGCCCATCTTCTGATAGAGCGGCAGGGCTGCCGGATGGTCGAGCGTACAGGTCTGGACTGTCACCTGGTGCGGTCTGTAGGACCATGCGGCATCGATCGCCGCGCCGAGGAACCAGCGCCCGATCCCCTGCCCCATGGCATGGTCCATCATGCCGAAATAGGCCAATTCGACCTCATCGGGCAGATGCGGCTTGAGGTCCATGAAGCCGGCAGGCGCACCATCGAGATAAAGCACCCTGATGTCGCGGTCTTCGCGGTGCAGGCCAGCGGCAAGTTCCTCGTCGTCGAGCCTGAGAATGTTGACCCAATGCCATTTGCGGCCGACACGGTCGGCTAGATAGCGATAATAATGCAGCGGAATGTCACGGGTCTTGAG
>NZ_JBFUIP010000033.1:0-42728 GCF_056401815.1 Aminobacter sp. P4_D5
CCCTCATCGACGGCATCTTCAGCCGCGTGGCTGTCGACGCCGAATTCAAGCCAGCCGACCAGCACAAGACGATGCGCATCCTGCTCGGGCGGTTTTTGCGCCCGGGTATGGATGTCGCCAACGAAAGCGCGAAGCCATGAGTGCGATAACCGTGAAATCCTCCAAACAAGAGCGGATCACCTATGTCGACGCGCTGCGCGGTTTCGCGCTGTTCGGCATCCTCGTCGTCAACATCACCGCTTTTGCCTCGCCCTACTACGGCTTGGGCGTTGGCGAACCGGTCTTTGCCACACCGCTCGACTCTGCAGTGCGGTTCGTCATCGCCTTCCTGTTCGAGACAAAGTTCTACCTGCTGTTTTCGTTCCTGTTCGGCTACAGCTTCACCCTGCAGATGCAGTCGGCGGAGCGCGCCGGCGAGGCTTTCGTGCCGCGCCTGCTGCGGCGACAGGCCGGGCTATGGGCCATCGGCTTCATGCATGCGGTGCTGCTGTTTCATGGCGACATCCTGACCACTTATGCCGTGCTTGGCGTGGTGTTGCTTTGGCTGCGCAACATCGAGGAGGCCAGGGCGCTGCGGCTGGCGCGATGGCTGGTGATCGGTACCGCGCTGGCGTGGGGCGCAGTTGGAATGCTGCAGATGCTGGACCCGGTGGCGCTCGACCCGGCTGTCGGCCTGGCCGAAGGGAAAGCTGCGCTGGCGGCCTATCTCGGCGCGCCAAGCACCGTGATCGCCCAGCATCTGAGCGAACTTGGCAATGTCTGGGTGGTGATCGGCCTGATGCAAGGGCCGTGCGCGCTGGCGATGTTTCTCGTCGGCCTCGTTGCCGGCAAGCGGCAGATGTTTGTACAGCTCGACCACTACCTGCCGCTGCTGCGACGCATGCTTTCTGCCGGTCTGATCATCGGCCTGCCTGGGGCCGCGTTGTACGGCTGGACGTCGATCTATCTGGTCGGCACTGTGTGGGACTTGCCTGGCCTGGCGATCGGCCTGTTGACCGCGCCGCTTTTGACAGGGGCTTATGTCGCGCTGGCGATGTTCGCCTTCCATCGCTTTCGGCGTCTGCCCAACGTGCTGGCGCCGGCAGGGCGCATGGCGCTCTCCAACTACCTGTTGCAATCACTTGTGTGCGCCACCTTGTTTTATGCCTACGGCTTCAGGCTGATGGGCCAGGTGTCGCCGCTTGGTGGGTTGCTTCTCGCCGTGGGAATCTTCGGCGTTCAGCTGGTGCTCAGCCGCTGGTGGATGGCGCGCTTCTCCTATGGCCCGCTGGAATGGCTGTTGCGGGCGGTGACGATTGCTGGCTGGCCAAGCTTCCGCAAACCGGGAACAAGTGCTGTCGGCTCGCGTTAGCCTTGGCGCCTGAATGGACTGGCGCTCAGGAGGAATGAACGATGGCCATCACACAAGCGCCGACACCAAAGGGAAAAGAAGCTGCCAAGGGCCTTAGGCAGGCGGCGGCCAAGGAAGAACGCAAGGTCGAGGCCAAGACTGGCCACGACTTCAAGAAGGGCGAAAAGCGCTTCGAGGAGCGCTCCAAAAGCTCCGATGGCAAGAGTGCGGGCGCCAAGCAGAAAAGCTGAATTGGCCGCGAACTCAGCTGCATGGCACAACCAAAAACCCTGTGACTTGCCGCTGGCGTTGGGCTAATTGTCTCAGTGAGCGGAGCCGACCCCGCGACATGAAACATCAAGGATACGCCTATGCGCTGGAGAGGCCGTCGCCAGAGTGACAATGTCGAGGATGCGCGCGGCGATGGCGGCGGAGGCCTTGGCGGCGGGCTCGGCGGTGGCGGACGCCTGCCGATGGGACCGCGCATCTCGACGGGCGGCGGCGGACTTTCGGGCATCATCATCCTTGTGGTGCTGTTTTTCGCACTGCGTGCCTGCGGCATCGATCCTATGCAGATACTTTCGGATGGCGGTGGCTCAGGCACCGGCGGCGGCCAGGTAACCCAGGGCGGTGCGCCGGCAAACGATGAGATGACCCAGTTCGTCTCCACGGTGCTGGCCGAGACCGAAGACACCTGGAATGGCATCTTCCAGGCCGAGGGGCTGAAATACCAGGAACCCAAGCTGCTGCTGTTTTCCGGCCAGGTCAATTCGGCTTGCGGCTATTCCTCGGCGGCGTCGGGCCCGTTTTATTGCCCCGGCGACCGCAAGGTCTATCTCGACACGGCCTTCTTCAACCAGCTGTCCAAGCAGTTCGGGGCTTCCGGTGATTTCGCCGAAGCCTATGTCATCGCCCATGAGGTCGGCCACCACGTCCAGAACCTGACCGGCATCCTGCCCAAGTTCAACCAGATGCGGCAGAGCATGAGCGAGGCGGACGCCAACGCCATGTCGGTGCGCGTCGAGCTTCAGGCCGACTGCTTCGCCGGCATCTGGGGCTACTATACCGATCAGAAGGGTCTGCTCGAGCAAGGCGACATCGAAGAGGCGCTGAACGCCGCCCGACAGATCGGCGACGACACGCTGCAAAAGCGCATGCAAGGTTACGTCGTGCCGGAAAGCTTCAACCACGGCACCTCGGCACAACGCCAGCGCTGGTTTGCCGCCGGCTTCAAGAGCGGCAAGCTGTCGGACTGCGACACGTTCAACAACCCGATCTGAGGCCGATCTCCATGGTTTCCGCCCGACGCATTGAACTTGTGCCCGGTGGTCCATCGCTTTCGCGGTTGGTGTTCGGCGCCTGGCGCCTGCTGGACGGTCAAAGCCCGAGCACTGAGGCTGTAGCGCGGCTCATCGATACGGCGATCGACCTTGGCCTGACCAGTTTCGACCATGCCGACATCTATGGCGACTATGCGGTCGAAGAAGCCTTTGGCGCCGGCCTTGCCCGCTTCAAGGGCAGGCGCGACAGCATCGAGCTCATCAGCAAATGCGGCATCATGCTGAAGTCGGTCAACCGCCCGGCGAACCGGCTCAAACATTACGACACCGGTGCCGCCCACATCACCTCATCCGTCGAACGCTCGCTCAAGAACCTTGGCACCGATTATCTCGACCTTGTGCTGATCCACCGGCCGGACCCACTGATGGATGCCGACGAGACGGCGGCCGCCTTTGAGCGGCTGGTGTCGGCCGGCAAGGTGCGCGCAGTCGGCGTGTCCAACTTCACGCCGCAGCAATTCGACCTTTTGGCTTCAAGGCTGCCATTTCCTCTCGTCACCAACCAGATCGAGCATTCGGTGCTGGAGACCTCGGCACTGACGGATGGCCGGCTCGACCACGCGCAGAGGCTGCGTTACGCGCCGATGATCTGGTCGCCGCTCGGCGGCGGCTCGCTGTTCACCGGCGACGGTGCGCACGAGCACAAGGTGCGCGCGGCGCTTACTGTCGCCGCGGCCGAAACCGGCGCCCATGATATCGCAACAATTGCCATCGCCTGGCTGCTACGCCATCCGGCGCGGCTGGTGCCGGTGCTCGGCACGATGAAGCCGGCGCGGCTTGCGCAATTGGCCAAGGCGCTGGATGTGGTGCTCGAGCGTCAGCAATGGTTTGCGATCCTCGAGGCAAGCGAGGGGCATCCGGTCGCCTGATGCCCTCGCCGGCATGAACAGATTTGACGTGTTCTTGTACTGTTCTTTTTGTATGTTTGTCCTATAAGCGATGCTTCCGCTGTGGGCGGCGTATTCCTGGCGCTTGTGGTGTTCGTGCTCAAGGTCGAAAGGCCGGTTGCGGCCAGGCAGGAGGCGGCGACGACAACCGCATAGCCAAGCGCTGATGCATAGCGCTTCAATTCGCAGGATGGCGCGTGGAGACCCACTATGCGCACTTCCRCAGGATTTGCCTGTCCACGTCGTGCAAGACTTTCTATGATTTCAAAGCACGACAGAGGGCTCCTATGCACAGCCAGGAAAATTACAACGACCGCCTTAACCGGGTGCTTGATTACGTCTATGCCCATCTGGAGGATGATCTCTCCTTTGACCGACTGGCGGAGGTCGCTTGTCTTTCTCCCTATCACTGGAGCCGAATCTACTCGGCCATGCGCGGAGAAACGATTGCCGCAACGTTCCGCAGGTTAAGGCTCCAGCGCGCGGCTGATCGGCTGTCCAACTCCGATCTAGACATCGGAGCGGTCGCCACGCGTGCCGGCTATAGCTCCGCCGACACGTTCGGGCGGGCCTTCAAGGACTCGTTCGGCGTGAGCCCCGCTGCCTACCGTGGAAAAGGCTCGCACGCCGCCTTTAAGGCTGCCCATGCGGCCAGCGATGCGAGCGCCTTCCCCGTGACGGTGGAGACCTTGCCAGAGCGGCGATGTGCCGGGGTCGAACACACGGGCTCCTACATGGAAATCGACCATGCCATGGGCAGGCTCTTTTCCGAGCTTGTCGCCCGTCATGCCCTGCCGGTCCAGCCCGCCATGATCGGGGTGTTTTTCGACGATCCCGATCTCGGGCCTGAGGAGGAATTGCGCTCGCGTGCCTGCCTGCCGGTGGCAAATTCCGTCACAATCGATGCACCACTGGTGGAGACGGTTCTGCGCGGCGGGCTATATGCGAAACTGAGCTACACAGGTCCCTATGCCGATATGCGCGGTGCCTATCGCTGGTTTCTGGGCGTGTGGCTGCCCGCTTCCGGCTATGAGCCGGATGATGCTCCAATCTTCGAAGCCTATCTCAACGACCCACGTGAGGTGCCGCAAAACGAACTGCGCACCGATGTTCACCTGCCTCTCAAGGTAGCGCCATGAAGACCCCGCTTGTCCCCCGTCTCGTTGCCGAAGCGCTATCGCGCTACTCCGAGCCGGTGCGGGCGCGTCTGTTGGAGATTCGCGAGATCGTATTTGCGGTAGCCAAGGAAACCGAAGGTATTGGCCCGCTGACCGAAACACTCAAGTGGGGCGAAGCGGCCTATCTGACCGAGGCCAGCAAGAGCGGAACAACCATCAGGCTGGGCACCATAAAGTCCGCACCCGAAGCATGCGCGGTGCTGTTCAACTGCAAGACAACGCTTGTCGAAACGTTCCGAACCCATTTTGCCGATACCTTCGCATTCGAGGGCAATCGCGCACTCGTCGTGTCCACCACGGGAGCTCTGCCGCGCGAGCCACTGATGCTCTGCTTGCGCGCGGCGCTGACCTATCATCGGCAAAAAGGCGCAGGTTCCTGATCATAGCGAAAATTCGACATTCGCCGAGGCTGCCCAGCGTCCCGTTCGGCTGGCAGAAGCGGGCTGACACCGCCTATTCACTGTCGTTTGGACCGCCGCTTGCCAACAAAGCTTCCCGCAAATGGAAGCCATGAAACAAACCAAGCCGCATTTGAGAAGCTCTTTTGCCAACAGGACCTAGACCTGTCTGGGCKCCGGGCAGGAGACGTCCGCGCTATTGTTCGACAAAGCGCACGCCTACCGATGTCGGCGAATACCAGCACACGCGTGCCGTTCGCTTTGCTGCCTCGCCGGTAATCGCCAGACTGAACTCGGCTGGCACACCTGTCGTGTCGCCAAAGTCCAATCTTGCGCCATTTTGGGACTGGTTGCGGACAATGCCCTCAAAGGAGCAATAGCCGCCGTAAAATGACAACTTGGCGCCTTTCAGCGTGCGGCGACGGCCTTCCTTGCGTTGTTCGACCCGTTCGTGCGTATTGAGATCTATCACATATGCCATTGATCACCACCGTTTCTCTAACACTGCAGCAGTCGCAAAGCAGAAAGCATGCCAACTGGAAAGACGAAKGCATGACGTCGAAGCCGTATGTCAGGCATGGAGGATTTGGTGGTCAGTTTCGCCTTGCTTCTCCACTGTCTCTACTTGGGGTTCACTCGATGAGCGTTGTTACGATGCAGGCGCCACTACAATAAGCCTGCTGCACTTGGCCTGAACCGCAAGATAGACTGGCATGAGGCGCTGCGAGCATGCAGATTGGGCCACCCATGAAAGCTTGCTTGCCGTGTTCGCAAACCCGGCTTCGCGGCGGTAGGTATCGAAAAGAGGAGAGCCATCTTGTCTGACGGATTTGTTGCTGACGTGGAGCTGGTGATCTGATGGCGCCCGTATATGTCGATCCGGACAAAGTCCGCGAGTTCGCCGATGCCGCGAGTTTCTACGACTGGCTCGGCGAGCACCACGACAGCCAAGACGAGGTCTGGATCAAGATCCACAAGGTGGGGACGGGGCTCAAGTCGATCACGCCGAAAGAGGCTATCGACATGGTGCTGTGCTGGGGCTGGATCGATGGCGTGCGCAAGGGGCTCGACGACAAGAGCTTTTTGCAGCGCTACTCGCCGCGCGGCAAGAAAGGCACCTGGAGCCAGATCAATGTCGACAATGTCGCCCGCCTGATCGCCGAAGGCCGAATGACCGAGCACGGCCTCAGCCACGTCGAGGCGGCCAAGGCTGATGGGCGCTGGCAGCGCGCCTACAAGAGCGGCAAGGACATGAAGATCCCCGACGACCTCCAGGCGGCGATCGACGCCGAGCCCGAGGCGAGGGCGATGTTGGGCAAACTCAGCGCGCAGAATCGTTTCGCACTTGCCTTCCGCACCCACAACATGAAGACCGAAGCCGGGCGCAAGAAGAAGATCGAGACCTTCGTTGCGATGCTCAAGCGCGGCGAAACGATCTACCCTCAGGGCAAGAAATAGGTGGTGCAGCGTGTCGCCGCAGAGGCAAGCTGACAGCGCAGCTTGAGGCCAACATCTGGGTTTTTGGTCACGTAATAGATAAGGCCCCGCAATAGCGGAGCCTTATCTCACGAATGCCTTCGAGGGCCTCTTTCTGAATGTCCGGCTCAGCGCTCAGCCAGTGCCGGCTCGCCCTGGCGGGCGCGGATCAGGTTGACGAAGCGGCGGAAGAGATAGTGCGAATCCTGCGGGCCGGGCGACGCCTCAGGATGGTGCTGGACCGAAAACACCGGGCGGCCGGTGAGCGCAATTCCGCAATTCGAGCCATCGAACAGCGAAACGTGGGTTTCTTCGACGCCTTCGGGCAGCGATTCGGCATCGACCGCAAAGCCGTGGTTCATCGACACGATCTCGACCTTGCCGGTGGTGTGGTCCTTGACCGGATGGTTGGCGCCGTGATGGCCCTGGTGCATCTTTTCGGTCCTGCCGCCAAGGGCAAGGGCCAGCATCTGGTGACCGAGGCAGATGCCGAAGACCGGCAATTCGGTCTTGAGCAGGTCCTTGATGACCGGCACCGAATATTCGCCTGTCGCCGCCGGGTCGCCTGGGCCGTTGGACAGGAAGATGCCGTCCGGCTTCATTGCCAGGATGTCTTCGGCCGAAGTCTTGGCCGGAACGACCGTGACCTTGGCGCCGAGGCCGGCGAGCAGGCGCAGGATGTTGCGCTTCACGCCATAATCGATGGCAACGACATGCATGGTGGCTTCATTGCGCTCGCCGTAGCCTTCGTTCCAGACCCAGGGCGTTTCGCTCCAGCTGGAGGACTGGCCAGAGGTGACTTCCTTGGCGAGGTCGAGGCCAACGAGACCTGACCATGCGCGGGCCCGGGCCCTCAAATCGTCGAGGTCGAACTTGCCGTCCGGCGCGTGCGCGATGACGCCATTGGGCATGCCCTTTTCGCGGATCAGTGCGGTCAACGCGCGGGTGTCGACGCCCGACATGGCAACGATGCCGCGCCGCTTCAGCCACTGGTCGAGATGGCCGGCGGCACGATAGCTCGATGGGTTGGTGACATCGGCCTTGAACACCGCACCGACCGCGCCGAAGCGGGCCGCCGGGTTCAGGTCCTCGATGTCTTCATCGTTGGTACCGATGTTGCCGATGTGAGGGAAGGTGAAGGTGACGATCTGGCTGGCGTAGGATGGGTCGGTCAGAACCTCCTGGTAGCCGGTCAGTGCCGTATTGAAGCAGACTTCGGCGACGGCAGTCCCTGTGGCGCCAAGGCCTCGGCCGGTGATGACCGTGCCGTCGGCCAGAACCAGAACGGCGGTCGGCACTTCGGTTGCCCAGGGGGCGGTCTCTGAGGCCATGGCGATGCTCCTGCGTAACGGGCGCGGCGACTTGAAAAATGGCTCGCAAGGGGCCATATCGCGCAGCGAAAAGCACGGACGACCGCCGTCAGGCGAGCCCCGTGCACAAAACAAACTAGTCCTTGCAAGGCGCGGACAATAAGCGAAGGCCGGCGGGTGGTCAATGACCGCACCGGAATTCACGGCTAATTATTTTTCCTAGCAAAAACAGGAAGTTGGCCATTGTCATTCGGTTTGCCACTGTGGCAGGTCGGCGTTATTGTTTGCGACACGTTCAGGAGTAATGGCCATGCGCGAGACACTCGCCGAGGCGCTGAAGACTGCATTGAAAGCCGGCGACAAACGCCGCACATCGACGCTCAGGCTGATCCAGGCCGCTATCCAGGACCGCGACATCGCCCATCGCGGTTCCGGCAAGGACCCGGTGTCGGATGATGAAATCCTGCAGATCCTGACCAAGATGGTCAAGCAGCGGCAAGAATCGGCCAAGGCCTTCGAGGAAGGCGCGAGGCTGGAGCTTGCCGCCCAGGAACGCGATGAGATAACCATCATCACCGACTTCCTGCCCAAGCAGATGGAAGACGCAGCGGTGCGCGACGCAGCGCAAAAAGTGATCGCCGAGCTCGGCGCTGAGGGCCTGCGCGACATGGGCCGCATTATGAATGCGCTCAAGGAGCGCTATCCCGGCCAGATGGATTTCGGCAAGGCGAGCGGCATCGTCAAGGAGCTGCTGCAGTAGCTTCACCCTTGATTGCGTTTTGAACAACGACGCCCCGACTGCCATGCAGTCGGGGCGTTTTTCTTGGGATCTCAGGCGGCGCGACTAAGCCTGACGGGCGTCTTGTCCTGGAGGCCCCAGATGTGCCCGAACGGATCGAACACGGTGGCGCCGCGTCGGCCGTCGGTCGCTTCCCCTAGCTCTCCCCGCAGGGTCGCTCCAGCGTTGATTGCTCTTTGCAGGGCCGCCTCGGCGCTGGCGACGTCAAGCACAAAGACCGTACTGACCGCGCCCTTGGCCTTGGGAAAAAAGGGGCCGCCTCGGTGCGGCTCCAGTTCCCTGCGGGGATTGGCCCCTCCGACTTGCATTGCCGTATCGCCGATTTGCAGGTCTATCGAGATCGCCTCACCCTCAAACATGTAGGCCCCGCCACGAACGGCGCCGAAGGCCCGCTGATAGAATGCGGCCGCTTCCTCTTCGCGGCCGTGCTCGACCATGATCGAGATGCGGAAGTCGGCCTTGGTGTCACAGTGCGCCTTGAACATGTTCCAGTCGTCGAAGCCGAACTGGTGTGCGACGATTTCGAGGCAGGCGCTGTGCGAGAGGTGGATGTTTTGTGCGGCCAGGCTGCTGCGCAGTTCCTTGGCTATGGATTTCACGTGATCAAGTGATGGCATGGAATGTTCCCATGGAAAGGGTGACAAACAACGTCAGTGCTCGCATTGCCGACGGTCACCCAAGGGGGCCAAGCCAAGGTTGAGGTGCATTCACCAATCCGGAAGGAGCGAGCGGCAGGCTGCACGGCCTTTGCAGAGGTCACCAATAAAATCCGATTCGGGCAACCCCTTCGCCTGAGATTACTCGGCCGGCAGGCGCTGGCGCGCGATGGCGGCGTGGAAGCGCGCGCCGTGGATCAGGGCGGCGTCGTTGAAGTCGAATGTCGGGTTGTGGAGCGGTGCCGAGCCTTCGCCGTTGCCAATATAGGCAAAGCAGCCGGGCACATGATCGAGGAAGCGGGCGAAGTCCTCCGATGCGGAGACGATCTCGCCTTTGCCGTTGACGGCGCCGGGGGCAAAAACCGTGCTTGCGGCCTCAAGCGCTGCCTGTGTTGCGTCGGCGTCATTGATCAGCGGCACGAACTCCCTGGTGTAGGTCACCTCGGCTGAGCAGTTGAACGTCAGGGCCGTGCCCTCGGCGATGATGCGCATCTGCCTTTCAATTTCGGCGCTCACCTCGGGCCGGAAGCTTCTGGCGTCCCCGAGGATGCGGGCGAAGCCGGGCAGGGCGTTGCGGGTGCCGTCGGTCAAAAGCTCGGTGACCGAAACGACCGAGATGTCGGCCGGGCTCAACCGGCGCGACACGATGGTCTGGAGATTGGTAACCAGCGCACAGGCGGCGACCAGAACCTCGCGCCCGCCATGCGGCCGGGCCGCATGACCGCCAAGGCCGCGCAGCACGATCTCGAAATTGTCTTCGGCCGACATGATCGGGCCGGGCCGGGTTTCGAAATGGCCGACAGGCAGGCCGGGCATGTTGTGCAGCCCGTAAATTTCGTCGAAGGGAAAGCGCGCCATCAGGCCGTCGTCGAGCATGGCGAGCGCACCCTTGCCCCACTCCTCGGCGGGCTGGAAGATGAAGCGCACCGTGCCGTCGAAGCCGCCTTCGCTGGCGAGCATCTTGGCTGCGCCCAACAGCATGGCCGTGTGGCCGTCATGGCCGCAGGCATGCATGACGCCGGGTGTCTGCGAGGGATGGTCGTGGTTCGCTTGCTCCGTGATGCGGAGCGCGTCCATGTCGGCCCGGAGTGCTATGGCGCGGTTGCCACTGCCACGCCTGAGCGTTCCGACAACGCCGGTTCCGCCGACACCTTCGACGACCTCATTGAGGCCGAAGGCCCTGAGCTGTGCCGCCACGAACGCGCTCGTGCGCTTTTCCTCAAAGCCGAATTCGGGATGGGCATGCAGATCGCGCCGCCATGCGGTCATCTCGGCGATGAGGGCTTCGTGGTCGAGCGCGGCCATATCTATATCCCCTTCGTTGAAAGGGGCAGCGTCACCCGGATTGGCGGTGGCAGGCAAGGCTTGTCGGTGAGGCCAGACAGCACTTGAGCGATTGTTGCCTTGAGCCACGATCCCACGCCGTCGTCATCCCGGGCGAACGGAGCGAGACCCGGGACCTATTGATGAGCGCGGCCGGGTCCTGAGTTTGTGGAGGCATAGACGAGTACGTCAACGCGAGGACCCGGCCGCGCCAGACGATATTCCAGTCAATGGTTCCCGGATAAGCTTCGCTACGCTGCGCTTTCCGGGATGACGATGGTGACGTCGGCCTTCTGTTCAGCTCGCCTTGAGGCGTGTGCCGCTGAGCAGACCCTGCTCTTCGAGCACCGGATAGGCCATCGAGGCGAGCAGCGAGTTGATCTGCTTGAGGTCGCGGATGGTGTCGAGATGGATCGAGCTTGTCTCGACGCTCTTGATGGTGCCGTCGCGCAGGCGCAGGAAATGGCTCTGACTGGTTTCTTTCTCGACGTCGCGCAGCCGGTCCTTTTCGAGCACGAGCTGTCGTGCGGTATTGGGATCGCGCGATACCAGGACGTTGAAGGCAAGCCGCGCGTTGGCCATGACAGCGGCGTGGAAGCTCGAAAGCTCGCGCCAGCCTTCGGGTGTGAATTCGAGGCCGCGATCGAGTTTCTTCTGCACATGGGCGAGCATGTTGCGGACGATGATGTCGCCGACCTGCTCGAGCTTGACGCAGGCGCCAAGCAGTTCCTGGCAACGCAGCGCCTCGTCCTCGGTCATCGGCCGGATGGTGGCCTTGGCGAGGTAGAGCTTGATCGCCGCATGCTTGCGGTCGACGCGGTCGTCGAGCGAGGCCAGCGCCTTGATCTTGTCGTCATCGGCCTTCTCATACAGCTCGATGATGCGCTGGAGCATGATCTCGACGGTTTCGCAAACGCGGACCACTTCGCGGGTGGCATTGGCGAGAGCTAGTGATGGTGTGTCGAGGGCGGCCTCGTTGAGGGCGCTCAGTTCGGCGACCGCTATGTCTTTGGCCGGGTCGGCTTTGGCGCCGAGCGCCACGATCTTTTCAGAGGCGCTGTAGACGAGTTTGGCGAGCGGAATGCCGGCGACCAGGATCAGGCAATTGAACAATATATGGGCGTTGATGATCTGGTCCGGCACGGTCGAACCGAGGAAGGCGACAGACGGCTTGATCCACAAGAAGGCAACCAGCATGACAAGCGAGCCCGCGCCGCGCATCAGAAGGTTGCCGATGGGCACGACGCGGACGGCTGGCTCGGCGTTGCGCGTAAGCAAAGGCGCGATGATCGAGCTGCCGAGATTGACGCCGAGCACCAGAACGATGCCGAGTTCGGGCGGAACGAAGCCGCGGCCCCCAAGGGCGACGATCAAAAGCACGGCGGCGATCGAGGAATGGAACAGCCAGGTGACGACAGCGGCGAGCAGATAGGCGGTGACGGGATCGCCGGCGAAATAGTCGACGATGACCGGCAAAAGTTTGCTTTCGCGCAGCGGCTCGGATGCCTGGCCGACCATTTCGAGCGACAGCACCAGAAGGCCGATGCCAACGAGGATGCGGCCGGTCTGCTGCCAGCTACGCCGGTCGGTGGCCAGGAACATGGTGGTGCCGGCGACGAGGCAGAGCGGCACCAGAAGCGTGAGGTCGAAGGTCAGGATCTTGATGACCAGCGCCGAGCCGATTTCGGCGCCGCGCACGGCGAGCTGGCCGGCAATGCCGCTGACGATGCCGGCGCCGGCAAAAGAGCCGACTAGCAAGGTGACGGCAGTGGAACTTTGGAAGGCGATGGCAAGGGCAGTGCCGGCAAGCACGGCGAGGATCGGATTGCGCATGGTGTTGCGCAGCTTGTGACGCAGGACGTCGCCATAGGCGCGCTCGACGCCGGTGCGCACCATGCGAGTGGCGAACAAAAGCAGGGCGACCGCGCCGGCAAGATGCAGCAGGACGACCGAACCGCTCATTGGCTGCACCTGTGGGGGCTGCACCGAAGGGCGGTTGAGGAGGCGACCGCGATGGTCTGGGCGCGTAAACGAATCACTGTCATGGCCATGCCGATTAGATTAGCCGGATAATATTATTCGTCCATATTGCACACGTGTGCATTGGGCCGCAAGATGCTCGATCTGTCATATATAGAGATACTCCCGGCGAGCCTGGGGTTCCGTAGCGACTGTGGGGCGGCGCAATCTGGATGTTCATGCAGGCCAGGGGCTGTGAACAGCGGGCATGACGGCGAATAGGATTAGTGTCGGGCGGGGAGAGCGCCTATATCAGGATGAAACAAGCAGGGCCCAATGCGCTTTTCCGACGGATTTTTGAGCGAGATACGCGACCGCGTGCCGATTTCGGCCGTTATCGGCCTGCGCGTGACGTGGGACCGCAAAAAGACCAACGCACCGCGTGGTGATTTTTGGGCGTGCTGCCCGTTCCATGGCGAGAAGTCGCCGTCGTTTCACTGCGAGGACCGCAAGGGCCGCTATCATTGCTTCGGCTGCGGGGTTTCGGGCGATCATTTCCGTTTCTTCACCGAACTCGACGGCATGACCTTCCCCGAGGCGGTGGAGCGGGTCGCCGAGATGGCTGGCGTGCCGATGCCGGCGCGCGACGCGCAGGAAGAACGGCGCGAGCGCGAGCGCGCCTCGCTGCACGACGTCATGGAGCTGGCGACCAAGTTTTTCGAGGACCGGCTGCAATCGGCCGACGGGGCGAGGGGACGTGCCTATCTGCGCGACCGTGGGCTTTCGCCGGCAACGCAGCAGCAGTTCCGGCTCGGCTTCGCGCCCGACAGCCGCAACGCGCTCAAGGAATTTTTGGCTTCCAAGGGTATCGAAAAAGCGCAGATGGAGGCCTGCGGGCTGACCGTCTTTGAGGACGTGCCGGTTTCCTACGATCGTTTCCGCGACCGCATCATGTTTCCAATCCCTGATTCACGCGGCCGCATCATCGCTTTTGGCGGACGCGCCATGTCAGCCGAGGTTTCGGCCAAGTATCTCAACTCGCCTGAGACCGAGCTCTTCCACAAGGGTAACGTGCTTTACAATTTCGCCCGCGCCCGCAAGGCGCTGCAAAAGGGCGGAGCGGTGATCGCGGTCGAAGGCTACATGGACGTGATCGCGCTGGCCCAGGCCGGTTTCGACAATGTCGTGGCGCCGCTTGGCACCGCGCTGACCGAAAACCAGCTCGAACTGCTGTGGCGCATGTCGGGCGAACCGGTTTTGTGCTTCGACGGCGACAAGGCCGGCCTGAAGGCCGCCTACCGCGCCGCCGATATGGTGCTGCCGCTGGTGGCACCTGGGCACACTGCGCGCTTTGCGCTGCTGCCGGAGGGCAAGGACCCCGACGATCTGGTCAAGGCCGAAGGACCGGAGGCGTTTCGTTCCGTACTTACCGCCGCGCGGCCTTTGTCCGAGCTGATCTGGATGCGCGAGACCTCGGGCGGGCTGTTCGACACGCCCGAGCGCCGTGCGGAGCTTGAAAAGACGCTGCGCGAGCTGAGCGGCAGGATCAAGGACGAGAGTGTCCGCTACCACTACCAGCAGGAGATGCGCGAACGCGTGCTGAATTTCTTCGGCAACCAGCGCGGGCGCCAGCAGGGCCAGGGCGACCGCAACAAGGGGTCGTTCAACAAGGGCGGCGAGCGCGGCCAATGGAACAAGGGCGGCACGGGCGCCAAGGCCGGCCGGTTCGCCGTGTCCGAAAGCCTGGCGCGCTCGGCGATGGTCAAGCGCGCCGGCGGTATCATGCCGTTGCGCGAGGCAGCCCTTGTGGTGGCGCTTGTCAATCACCCCTCGCTGATCGACGAGAATTTCGAGCATGTCGAACGCCTCGACCTCAGCCATGGCGATCTCAAGCAGCTGCATTCGGTGCTGATCGACGCCATGGCGCATGGCGAGGCCAATACGCGCGAAGCGGTGGTGGCGGCGATCGAACGCGCGTCCTGTGCCGAGATGTGGGAACGTGCCGTGGCGCTGGCGCGACGCGCCCGGCAGTGGACGGCATTTGAGGATGCGGCGATCGAGGATGCCCGCGACGCCTTCGCGCAGGCGTTGCACTTGCACCGCAGCGCCCGCACCTTACATAAGGAGCTGAAACAGGCCGAGGCCGCGCTGGCTACCGATCCTACCGACGAAAACTACCGACATCTGGTGGAAGTTCAGGCGCAGTTTCATGACGTGCAGGCCACCGAAGCGCTTATCGAAGGCTTCGGGGTGTCGTCGGGTCGTAGCGGTCGCAACTGACGCGGCGGACCGATTATCCCGCATTTGATTCGCTTTTTTGGTGCGAATCATGCGAGAGGCGCTTGACCTTCCGACGGAATGACGGAATCAGGTCGATTCGAAAAAGTTAACCGGCGGCCGGGCCGCCAGTCGTGTCGATGGCCTGAAAATGCGGATTGGGGCGCTTGTCACTGGACAGGAAGATATTCCGCCACAGATATCACGGTTAATCTGGACTTAACACAGGTGCAGCTACTGGCAGTTCAGGCGCAGGTTCGATGAGCGCATCTGATTTGCACTGTCTAAGAGTTTAAGCGGCTGACGGGCCGCCTGGAGAAGCGAAGAATGGCGACAAAAGAAAAGGAAGAGGTCGAGACTGAACGCGAAGGCGCCCCAGACGGACCTTTGCTCGACCTTTCCGATGACGCTGTCAAGAAGATGATCAAAGTCGCGAAGAAGCGCGGCTATGTCACTATGGACGAGCTGAATTCGGTGCTGCCCTCGGAGGAAGTGACCTCCGAACAGATCGAAGACACCATGTCGATGCTTTCCGATATGGGCATCAACGTGGTCGAAGACGACGAGACCGGCGAGGAAGCCGAAGGCGAAAAGAGCGAGTCGGACGCCGAAGAAGACGCCAACGAGCTGGCCGAGCAGACTGGCACGGCTGTTGCTGCGACCACGACCAAAAAAGAGCCGACGGACCGCACCGACGATCCCGTGCGCATGTATCTGCGCGAAATGGGTTCGGTGGAGCTTTTGTCGCGCGAAGGCGAAATCGCCATCGCCAAGCGCATCGAGGCCGGCCGCGAGACGATGATCGCTGGTCTTTGCGAAAGCCCGCTGACCTTCCAGGCCATCATCATCTGGCGCGACGAACTCAACGAAGCAAAAATCCTGCTGCGTGAGATCATCGATCTCGAAGCGACCTATGCCGGCCCCGAGGCCAAGCAGGCGCCAGTGGTCGAGCGCGTCGACGAAGACGCCAAGGCCAAGACCGACGACAAGTCGCGTCGCGGTGGCCGTGATGAAGAAGACGACATCACCAATGTCGGCGCCGACACCCGCGGCGAAGAAGATGACGAGGAAGATGACGAGGCAAGCCTGTCGCTGGCTGCCATGGAAGCGGAACTGCGTCCGCAGGTCATGGAAACCCTCGACGTCATCGCCGACACCTACAAGAAGCTGCGCAAGCTGCAGGACCAGCAGGTCGAGAACCGTCTCGCTGCTGCCGGCACGCTGTCGCCGAGCCAGGACCGTCGCCTCAAGGAGCTGAAGGACCAGCTCGTCAAGGCGGTGAAGTCGCTGTCGCTCAACAACGCCCGCATCGAGGCACTTGTCGAGCAGCTCTACGACATCAACAAGCGCCTGGTGCAGAACGAAGGCAAGCTGCTGCGTCTCGCCGAAAGCTACGGTGTGCGCCGCGAGGAGTTCCTGCGCGAGTATCAGGGTTCGGAACTCGATCCGAACTGGACCCGTTCGATCGCCAACCTGTCCAGCCGTGGCTGGAAGGAGTTCACCAAGAACGAGAAGGATGCCATCCGCGACCTGCGCGCCGAAATCCAGAACCTCGCCACCGAAACGGCGATCTCGATCCTGGAATTCCGCAAGATCGTCAATCAGGTGCAGAAGGGCGAGCGCGAAGCAGCGATGGCCAAGAAGGAGATGGTGGAAGCCAACCTCCGTCTCGTSATCTCSATCGCCAAGAARTACACSAACCGCGGCCTGCAGTTCCTGGAYCTGATCCAGGAGGGCAATATYGGCCTGATGAAGGCYGTCGACAAGTTCGAGTACCGTCGCGGCTACAAGTTCTCGACCTATGCGACTTGGTGGATCAGGCAGGCGATCACGCGTTCGATCGCCGACCAGGCCCGCACTATCCGCATTCCGGTGCACATGATCGAGACGATCAACAAGATCGTCCGGACATCGCGCCAGATGCTGCACGAGATCGGCCGCGAGCCGACGCCGGAAGAACTGGCCGAAAAGCTCGCCATGCCGCTCGAAAAAGTGCGCAAGGTGCTGAAGATCGCCAAGGAGCCGATTTCGCTCGAAACGCCTGTCGGCGATGAGGAGGATTCGCACCTCGGCGACTTCATCGAAGACAAGATGGCGATCCTGCCGATCGACGCGGCGATCCAGGCCAATCTGCGCGAGACGACCACGCGCGTGCTGGCTTCGCTCACSCCGCGCGAGGARCGYGTGCTGCGCATGCGYTTCGGCATCGGCATGAACACCGACCAYACGCTSGAAGAGGTCGGCCAGCAGTTYWMSGTSACSCGCGARCGYATYCGSCAGATCGAGGCCAAGGCGCTGCGCAAGCTCAAGCAYCCSAGCCGCTCSCGCAAGCTAAGAAGCTTCCTCGACAGCTGAGGATGGATTAAAAGAAGCCCGGGCAAAACCCGGGTTTCTTTGTTTTGGAGGGTGTGATGCGACAGCTTGTGAAAACAGCGACGGGCCTTGCCGCACTTTCATTTGTGATGATGGGTGCTGCTGCTGCTCCGGTGCAAAACCCTATCGGCATGGCCAACCCCGCTTCGGTTCATTGCGGCAATATCGGCGGACGTTCCGAGATCACCAAGGACAGCGCCGGCAACGCGTTGGGTTACTGCCATCTGCCTGATGGACGGATCTGCGAGGAATGGGCGCTGTTTCGCGACAAACAATGCGTTGCGCCGAAGGAGTGAGCGCCGCTCAAAAGAGGCCGGGTACGAGGCGCCAGGTACGGCTGACGTAGGCGTCGTATTCGGCGCCGAAATGTCCGCGCAACAGGCGTTCCTCCGACGCGATGCGCGCGAGCAGGGGCAGGAGGGTCAGCGCGGTCAGCACCAGGCCCACGCCTGAGCGGAAGACGAGCGCCCAGCCGAGCGAATTGACCAGCAGGCCGAGGTAGCTTGGATTGCGGATGACGGAATAGATGCCTGACGTGACCAGCCTGTGGCCCGGCTGGATTGCGACCAACCCGCTGAAACGATTGCCAAGCACAAAGACCGGCCACAGTCGCAGGATGCCGCCTGCGGCAAACAGGGCGACGCCGATCCACCGGATGGTGTCGCCGCCGATGGTCCAGACGTCGAGGCGGTCGGTGTAGGCGGGCAGGAAAACATTGAGCAGGGCGATTACGCCGAAGGCCGCAAGCACCCAGCGGTCGGAGCGGTCTTCCCGTTCGCCGGGGCTGAGATTTGCGTTGCTGAAAAGGGCGACTACCCACAGAACGATGGTGATGATGACGGCTGCGGTGCGCGCCGGATTTGAAAAGTACGCACTAATTCCACCAGCGCCGACAATCGCGAGCCCCAGGCTGACCAGCGTGCTTCCGACGGCAAGCAGGACAAGTTTTGGGGCAAGCGTCACGGCGGCCTCCGTTTCCGGCGCCGCCACTTATAGCAGAGCGCGCAGGCAACTGCGATTTTCTGCCATGGGGTGGCCCTCGCGAACGATGTCGCGAGGGCCGGTCATCATCACTTGCAGGAGGTCATCAGCTTGCTGGCGACGAGTTCGTTGCCATTGAGCGTCAGGACCGAGCCGGCACTCTGGGTCAGCGACGTGGCTGACCACTTGCCCTGGTCGGCGAGACAATTGAGTGGCGTGCCGACAACGGTGACGTCGCCGCGGATGTTCTCGGCCGGGCCGGAGAAATAGAGCCCGGCCTTGGCGGCATCTATGACCCGCATGTTGCCGAAGTCGATGTCCTTCACCGGACCGCCCAGGAATGACCACTCGCTGCCATAGATGAAGGCACCGTAGGTGCCAGCATTGGTGATGGTGACATCCTTGAAGCTGATGCCGGCGACCGGGTTGAGGAAGATGCCGGCGTTGCGCGTGCCGTCGACCTTGAGCCCGTCGACACGTACATTGGTGGTGACGGCCTCCTCAGGCAAGGTGCTGGAGGTGACGAGCATCAGCCCGTTGACCCCGCCCTTGAGCGTCATGTCGGTGATGGTCACATCGGAGGTGCCCTGAAGCACCACCAGATCCATGTCGAGCCCCTGCGCGGAATTGTCGATGGTGACCTTGTTCATCTCAACGTCGTTGGCTGCGACGAGCAAGATGCCCTCGCGTCGGGACTTGGAGATGGTGACATTGTCGATGGTGATGTCGTTGGCCGCGTTGGTGATGACAGGTGGCCAGCCTTTGTCATTGATACGGCTGCCGGCGAAGATGCCGTAGGTGACGCTGTCGATCACGGTATCCTGCACCGTGAGCCCGCTGGTGCCGAGCGCGCTGATCGCGGCAAAGGGTGCCAGGTTCGGCTTGCCCACCGCGAATTCGCAAGCGGTGTTGTTGTCACAGATGTAGAGGTCGTGGATGGAAGCGCCTGCGATGGTTGCGCCAGCCACGTTGTCGAGGCGGATGCCGTCGCCGGCGGTCTTCGAAATGTCCACGTTGCGGATCGATATGTTCGAGGTGCCATTGCTCGCAATGCCCGCGAGCCCGCCTGAAATGGCGAGGTTGGCGACCTCGCTGCCGGTGCCCATGGTTACGACGTTCGCAGTGGGATTGAGACCCCTGAGTGTCGTCGCTTGGCCGTCATTGCGGAAAGCGGCCACAAGCCGGCTGTTGGCGCCGCGCACAGCGATCGAACCGCCGCCGCCGAGCATGTGCTGATCGGCGCCGAGCAGCAATGTCTGGCCGAGCGAGATGCCGCCATTTGCCAGCACAAGCGCATTGGTGCCGGCGGTGGTGAGCGCCTCGTTGATAGCCGCGGCGTCGCCTGTGGCGGCCGAGATGCTGACGACTTTGCCGATAGCGTTTCCATTCGAGACGAATTCCGCCGCCTCGACAGCGCCCGTAGCACCAGCATGGGTGCGGACGAAATCGGCCCGCTCGACGCGCTGGAACATCGGGTCGAAGGCTGCCTTGCTGTTGCTGTTGCCGCCAAGGGGCACACGCAGGCGGGCGGTGAAGCCAAACTCCGTGCGGTCTTCGTTGTCGTATGAAACCGAGGTGCCAAGCGACAGCGTCGAGCCGGAAACGCCGGGCAGGCCGGCGAAGGTGAGTTCGGCGCGTGCCTTGACGCCCAATGTGTCGTCGATGCCGTCGCCCTCATACCAGTAGCTGCCGCCGAAAACCTTCATCTGGGCTTTCATGTCGTCGGGGAAGATCGGAACGCGCACGCCTGCTTCGATGTCCGCGCCGCCGCGCGCGACTTCGCGCCCGCCCTGGAACTTGAGCTCATTGCCGGAGATGAAGGCACGGCTCAGGTTTTCGACCTGCTTGGCGTCGGTCAGCGGCAGGTAGACGTTGGTGCGCGCCTCGAAGCTGTTGCCGATGACTTCCGCGCCGAAGGACAGCTGGTGGAAGCTATTGCCGAGGTCGCTGTTGAAGATGTCGAGATAGCCATAAGCGCCGAGCAGCCAGTCATTGCCGTAGCGGTGGCGGTAGCCCATGCCGAACGACGCCTGCCGCGCCGAGCCTTCGATAAAGCTGCCGCTGGCATCGAAGAAGACGCCGTCGCCGCTGTCGAGCAGGAAGGGCATGAAGATGCCGAGCCCGCCATCACCTTGGCCGTAGGCGAGGTTGCCTTCAAATTCGATGATGGGCTGTTGGGCTTGCGCAAGCGCATAGGAGGAGAGAGCGGTGCTGGAGACCAGCGCCGCTGCAAACAGGCTTGGGAATTTCATGATGGTACTTGCGATTCCGTTTGAACGACCGCGAGGTACAATACATGATTAAAAGAGTCTAGTTATTGACGTCATGCGGCTGTGGACGGAATTTCCTCTAACATTTCAATAAGATATCTCTAATGGATCGAAAGCTTGCATTCTTGCTGCGCAAGCCCTTGCGGACGCTGGGGTATGGGCGGCAGATGCGGAGGCTGCGGCGTCCTGGTAGGGCAATTTGGCAATCGGTAGGGCCAACATTGATTGCGGCGCTGCGCTTCCCAAAGCAAAAAAGGGCAGCCAAGGAAACGACCAATCGCTAATAAGCCTCGTTCATCATGCGTTCAAGACGCGGCTTTTAACGTCGATCAGCACAACGAACCAAGGACATATATCCAGTGTCAATCGCCCACACCCTTACGATGCGGACGGCTTTCGCATCCATTTGCGTCGCTGGTCTTGCTGCGACCGTGTCGACGTTCACCCCCAGCCCTGCCTCCGCTCAACAGCAGCGCCTGGTCCGCTGCGCATCGGAAGGTGGCACATGTCGGCTGCCGTTCCCGGCTGAAGTCGTCTACGGCGCGCAAGGCAGGACCACATCGCGCTTTATCGATGAACCGGCAGTGCGCTGCTCAAATCGCGTATTCGGCGACCCGGCACCGGGCCTGCGCAAGGAGTGCTACATCGTGCAACGCGGCAGAGGCGGTCGCGACAATGGTGGCGAATACGGTGAACCTCGTCGCAACAGGTGGGTTGTTTGCGCAAACGAGAACCAGTTCTGTGACTTCTACGGCCGCAAGCGCGTTCGCTACGGGACGATCGGACAATATGAAGAAGGTGTCTTCCGCGACGGCGTCGACTGCGACAACGATACGTTCGGCGACCCGGCGCCCGGCACCCGCAAGCGTTGTTATGTTCAGGACTAAGCCTGCGGGCCGGCTGTGAAGCCAAGATCGAGACTTTCAACGGAGGCGCCTCATGGCGCCTCCGTTTTCGTTTGCGTCAGGCGTCAACCGTATCCGGCACATACAGCGCCAGGAACTCGGGGCTCGGCGGGATTGGCGTGATGACGTCGATCAGCACGCCGTTGGGATCCCTGGTGATGAAGTGGCGCTGCCCGAAGTCTTCATCGCGAAGCGAGCGCAGGATCGGCAGCCCTTCGGCAACGAGCCGTTCATGCACGGCATCGACATCCTTGACCTCGAAATTGATCAGCAGGCCGGCGACCCGCCCACGCCCCTCCTCGGGGATCGTCTCGTGGTCGCCCTGGACGATGGCGAGATCGACGCGCCTGTCTTCCGTCGACCGCAGGTGGACATACCAGCCGGCGTCAAACTCCGACGCGAAGCGGAAATGCTTGATGTAGAAAGCGGCGGTGCCGGCGACATCGCCGGTCATAAGCACGGGATAGTAGCTGGTCGTTTTCATGGCTTTCCTTCTCTCCTCAATCAACAYACAGTCTGCATGTAAATGTGAATTAACATACAGGCTGCATGCATGCAAGTGAAAACAGAGCGCCGCTCCAACCGCGACCGCACCGAGGCGACGCGCGGCGACCTGATCGCTGCCGCGCGCAGGCTGTTCACCGAAAAATCCTATGCCGAGACGGGCACACCGGAGATCGTGGCGGCGGCCGGCGTCACGCGCGGCGCGCTCTATCACCACTTCAGCGACAAGCAGGCGCTGTTCGCCGCAGTTGCCGAACAGGAGGCGAGCGCCGTCGCCGAAGAGGTCGAACGCGCGGCGCCCACGGCCCTTGGCGCGCGCGAAGCACTTCTGGCGGGCACCGAAGCCTATCTCCGGGCGATGCAGGTGCCGGGACGCACAAGGCTGTTGCTGCTCGACGGCCCGGCGGTGCTCGGCCGCACCGGCATGGACGCCATCGACGACCGCCACGGCAACCGCACTTTGCGCGAAGGGCTGGCAGCGACAATGCGGGCAGGCGCGATGCGCAAGCTGCCGCTCGATGCGCTCACCGGATTGCTCGCCGCCACATTCGACCGTGCCGCACTGGCGATCGACGCGGGCGCTTCGTTCGACGACCAACTCGCGGTGATCGCCGCTGTCATCGACGGGCTGATGAAGGCGTCGCCGAAGCAGGCGTAGGCGACGTGTCTTCGCACAAACCTCTTTGATCCAGTTCCTTGCCGATGGCGGGCCAGGGCGGGAAGCCTATGCGGCCATTGGCATGAGCGCCCAGCAAGCCGGCCCAGTGCGAAACCACGATTCAGCAAGGCAAATGGGCGCAGATTTCATGTTCTTCGCGCTCGGTTCTCCTCTTCAAACAGCATTTGCTCAAATACATAAACTTACTTGAGTTATTTTATTTGGCTGGCCATAGTCTGCTTGGCTGGCCCCTGAGGCTGGCGGAGGCGCCCAAGGGAGGGGAGTTGCCACCCAAGGCGCCGCCTGATCACGAGAGGAGATCTTCATGACGACGATGACCCGGCGATTGTTCATCGCATCGCTGCCACCCGCCTTGCTTGCCATGCGTACGGCAGCGCACGCCGCGCCCGCTTCCGACCTCGAGCTTATTGCTCGGCAGAAGCTTGAGCCGGCAATCGTAACGCTTCATCGCCGTCTCGAACGCCTGACCTCGACGCTGACCTTCATGACCACCGGCGCACATCCCGATGACGAGCCGAGCGGGCTGCTGGCAGCACTCCGCCATGTCTATGGCATCCGCCCGGTGCTTTATTGCATCACCCGCGGCGAGGGCGGCCAGAACAGCATTGGCGCCGAGCGTGGCTCGGTCCTTGGCGTGTTACGCACCCGCGAGATGCAGGAAGCTTCGCGTTCGCTCGACGCCTCGCTCGCCTTCGGCGGACGCGGCCATTCCGACTCGGTGCACGATTTCGGCTTCTCCAAGGATCCGAACGACACCATTGACCGCTGGGGCCGGGACCGCGTGGTCGAGCGCATGACCTGGGCATTCCGCCAGTACAAGCCCGACATCGTCATGAATTGCTTCCTCGACGTGCCAGGGCAGCACGGCCAGCACCGGGCAGCCGTCGTCGCGACCTTCATCACAGCGGACATCTCCGGCGACGCCAAGGAGTATCCCGAGCAGATCGCCGCCGGCCTCGACCCCTGGGACGTGCCAAAGATCTATTCGCCCGCTTATGGCGGCGGGGGCGGGGTGTACGACGACGAAACGCCGCCGCCGCCCACCACGCTGACGGTGAAGGCACCTGAACGCGACAAGATCTCGGGTGCCACCTTCCCGCAGATGGGCGAGTGGTCGCGGTCGTGCCATCTGACCCAGGGCATGGGCAAGTGGCGCGCTGAACCCCAGACCGAATGGCAGCTGCATCTAGCGCGCGTCGCCCAAGGCGAGCGGGCGACAAGCGAGGTCGACATCCGCGATGGCCTGATTGCCACTGTCGGCGACATGGCGGCTATGGACGGCATGCCAGGCTCCGTTGCGGATGCGCTGCGCAACGCGCAGGGGCTGATCGACGAGGCTATCGCCGATTATGGCGACCCGGTCGTGGTGGTGAACAAGGCTGTCGAAATCGGCAAAGCCATCGACGAAGCCCACAAGCAATTGCCTCAAGAGTTCCGCGCCCTTGTCGCGCACCGCCTCGAGCGCAAGGCGCGCGAGGTCGATCTGGTCCTGGCAACCGCGTCGGGCATGCATGTCCGTGCCTTCACCGAAGGTGGGGACCTCAAGCCGGGCGATACCATCACCATCAAGACGCTGGTCGAGGCACCTGAAAGCGTGGTGGTGGAATCAGCCGAGATCATCGCGCGCAAGGGGCTGACTGCCAGCAACGACCAGCTTTCGGTGGCAAGCGATGCTGAGCTCACCAACCCGCTGACCGAGCAGTTCGACCCGCTCGGCGGCAATGGTGACGCCTTCGTGCGGCTGACTGTGAAGATCGGTGACCGGTCGGCGGTGCTCGACGTCGATCTGGAGGATGCGCTCAGGGTTCTTCCCTCGGCCTCGCTGGAGCTGAAGCCCGACGCGGTGGTGTTCAACACGGCCGCCGATCTGGCGCCTGTCGCCATGACCGCGACCGTCACTAACGCCAAGGTCGGCGACCTCAAGATCGACCTGCCCGAGGGCTGGGCGCTGAACCCGTCAGGCGAAGCGTCGGACAATTCGGGCACCTTCGACCTGCAGCCACCTGCAAAGCCCGTCGAAACGCGCTTTGCCATCGAGCCCAAGCTGCTCGGCACGGACGCGTATGCGATCAACACCTTCACCTATCCGCATATCGGCCGCTCCGTCGTGCCGACCAGGGTCTCGGTTCCGGTGCAGACCGTAGGTGCTGAGCTGACCGGGTTGAAGGTCGGCTACATCAGCGGCGGCAACGACAAGGTCGGGCTGTGGATGAAGCGGCTTGGCATCGATGTCGTGGAGCTTAGCCCCGCCGACGTCGAACAGGGCACCTACCGCGATCTCAAGACCATCGTTGTCGGCATTTTTGCCTTCGGCAAGCGCAAGGATCTTGCCCGGGCCGTGCCCGAACTGCACAAATGGGTCAAGGATGGCGGCCATCTGGTGACGCTCTACCATCGCCCGAGCGATGGCTGGGATGCCGAGAAGGTGCCGCCGCTGTTCCTCAAGATCGGCTCGCCCTCGATCCGCTACCGCGTCACCGACGCCAATGCAGAGGTCGATATCCTCGAACCGAAACACCCGTTGTTGAACAAGCCCAACAAGATCGGGCCGGAAGACTGGGCGAACTGGGACAAGGAACGCGGGCTCTATTTCGCATCCGAATGGGACAAGGCCTACAAGCCGCTTCTGGCGATGAGCGACAAGGGCGAAGACAAGCTCAACGGTTCGCTGCTGTCGGCCGAGATCGGCAAGGGCCGCCACACCCATACAAGCCTGGTGCTGCACCATCAGCTCGACAAGCTGGTGCCCGGCGCCTTCCGCCTGCTCGCCAATCTGGTGCAGCCGGCATAAACGATGATCAAAGGCCCCGGCGCTCTGCCGGGGCCTTCCCACCACCAAGTCTGGGCGCCTGTGACATCGCTAGCCCTTGCGCGCCAAGGCACCGGATGCTTTAGGAGCGAACTCTTTTACGGGCGCAACTGATGACGTAGTGACCCGACAAATCCTCTGGGTCCTACAAAACATGATTCGTCTCGAAAACATCGGCAAGCAGAACGGTAAGCAGATCGTGTTTATCGAGGCCTCCGCAGCGCTCCAGAGGGGCGAGAAGGTCGGCCTCGTCGGCCCAAACGGTGCCGGCAAGACCACGCTCTTCCGCATGATCACTGGCCAGGAGCAGCCCGACGAGGGTCAGGTCTCGGTCGATCGCGGCGTCACCATTGGCTATTTCAGCCAGGATGTCGGTGACATGGCTGGCCGCAGCCCTGTGGCGGAAGTCATGGACGGCGCTGGCCCGATCGGTTCGATGATCGCCGAGATGCGCGAATTGGAAGCCGCGATGGTCGACCCCGATCGCGCCGACGAGATGGACCAGGTCATCGAGCGTTATGGCGAGGTGCAAGGGCGCTTCGAGGAACTCGACGGCTACTCGCTCGACGGCCGGGCGCGCGAAGTGCTCGATGGCCTTGGCTTCTCGCAGGAGATGATGGACGGCGATGTCGGCGCTCTGTCCGGCGGCTGGAAGATGCGCGTCGCGCTCGCCAAGATCCTGCTCATGCGCCCCGACGCTCTTTTGCTCGACGAGCCGAGCAACCACCTTGATCTCGAAAGCCTGATCTGGCTCGAAGCCTTCCTCAAGGGTTATGACGGCGCGCTTTTGATGACCTCGCACGATCGCGAGTTCATGAACCGTATCGTCAACAAGGTCGTGGAAATCGACGGTGGTTCGCTGACCGCCTATTCTGGCGACTACGAGTTCTACCAGCAGCAGCGCCTGCTGGCCGACAAGCAGCAGCAGGCGCAGTTCGAGCGCCAGCAGGCCATGCTSKCCAAGGAAATCGMCTTCATCGARCGTTTCAAGGCGCGCGCTTCGCACGCAGCCCAGGTGCAGAGCCGGGTCAAGAAGCTCGACAAGATCGACAAGGTCGAGCCGCCCAAGCGCCGCCAGACGGTGTCATTCGAGTTCCAGCCGGCACCGCGTTCGGGCGAGGACGTGGTCACGCTCAAGAACGTGCACAAAAGCTATGGCAGCAAGACCATCTATGAAGGCCTTGATTTCCAGGTCCGCCGCAAGGAGCGCTGGTGCATCATGGGCATCAACGGCGCGGGCAAGTCGACGCTGCTGAAACTGGTGGCCGGCGCTTCCAAGCCCGACGACGGCACGGTCGCGCGTGGTCCGAGCGTCAAGATGGGCTATTTCGCCCAGCATGCCATGGACCTGCTCGATGGCGACCGCACAGTGTTCCAGCAGCTTGAAGACACGTTCCCGCAGGCGGGCCAGGCGCCGCTGCGCGCGCTCGCCGGCTGCTTCGGCTTTTCCGGCGATGATGTCGAAAAGAAATGCCGGGTGCTGTCGGGAGGCGAAAAGGCGCGGCTCGTGATGGCGATCATGCTGTTTGATCCGCCGAACCTTCTGGTGCTCGACGAGCCAACCAACCATTTGGACATCACCACCAAGGAGATGCTCATCACGGCGCTGTCGCAGTATGAGGGCACGATGCTGTTTGTTTCGCACGACCGCCACTTCCTGGCGGCTCTTTCCAATCGCGTGCTGGAACTGACGCCCGACGGCATCCACACCTATGGCGGCGGCTATACGGAATATGTCGAGCGCACCGGCCAGGAAGCCCCCGGTCTCCGCAGCTAAGCTCGAACGCCGAGACACCCGATTGTCCGAATTGGCGCCAATGCTGCGCCTGCAGCCGAGGCTCGGCTGTTTTCTGGCATGCGTTTCGAAATTGAACTAGTATTTGCGAGGTGCGATGCCGCCGCGTCGCGGACGATGAACGTCCGGCAACGACAGGCACGGCCAAGGATGACGAATGCACGGCGCCAATCAAGGTGCGGCTTCACTTGCCAGGCCCAGCGGCGTCGCCATTGGTCGCCGGAATCTCGCCGGCGACTGGCGGCCGGCGCGCCTTCGCCTGATGTTTGCACCTGCTGCAGACCGACGCCAACGCCGGGCCAGCGCCATGTCCTCGATCCCTGTAACGACATTCGTGCTGCACTGATGCCAACGGAGGATGGCAATGCGAAAGCTCCAGGCCCAAGGCGTACATCACATCACCCTTGTCGGCGCTGACCGGAACACCTCGATCGATTTCTGGGAAGGCCTGCTGGGCATGCCTTTCATCTTCGAGCAGCCCAATCTCGACAAGGCGAGCGAAAGCCACCTCTATTTCGATCCCGGCGACGGCCGCCTCATCACCATCTTCACCGACGAGAACCGCAAACCCGATCCGAAGCGGACGCCGACCGACATTGGCTGCGTGCATCACATCGCCTTCGCGGTCTCGCGGGTGACATTCCTGCAAGCCGTCGCGCGCTTCGACGAGCGCGCCATCAAGCACAGCGGCGTCAAGGATCGCGGCTTCATGGATTCGATCTATTTCGAAGACCCGCTCGGTCTTCTGATCGAGCTCGCCTCCTACCGGTTCGACCCTCCGGCGGGCCACACCCATGCCGACGTGCTGATGGAGGCCCACAAGGTCAGGGTCGCCCGCGGCGATTACAACATCGCCGAAATCCATCTGGCGGACGCCATCGAGGCGCTCACCGAGCGCAGCCGGTTGACCTTGTCGGCCGGGCGGGAGCCCAAGGATCCTTATCGCAACAACTGAAGCCGGGAGAAGCTGATATGGCCGACATCAAGCTCAACGTCATCAAGCCAAGCGTCAACAACATGAGCGCGCGGGTGTTCCTGCGCGCCTCGGGTCTCGGCTTCACCGAAAAGGACGTCTTCGGCCAGACCCGGACGCCCGAATATCTCGCGGCATGCCCGGCCCATCTCACGCCGATGATCGAAACCTCCGAATTGCCCAACGGCGTGTTGTGGGAGAGCTGCGCCATCATGCAATATCTCTCTAACAAGCATGGGCTGGAAAACCTTTATCCCAGGGATCCCGAGCGGCGTGCGATGATCGACAGCGCCATGTTCTACCTCATCGGCACCTTCTATCCCTATCTGGCGCGCGCCACCTACCCGGCACTCAACTTTCCGCAATATCCTGGTGAAGTCGGCCATAGCGACGCCGATGCCCCGACCAAGGAAAAGGCGCGCCAGGCGGCTGTCGAAGCCCTCGCCGAGCCGCTCGACGTGTTCCGCTCCTTCTATATCAGGGACCAGCCCTTCATCGGCGGCGACAGGCCGTCCATCGCCGACATCAGGCTTGCCGCGACCTTGGAATTCCTCGCCGTCATCGACTATCCGTTGCCAAGCTGGGCAAAGGCCTATGTCGCGGCAATGGAGAAATCTCTGGGCGACGCTTACACCGAACCCGCCAACGACGTGCGCGGCTACATCGGCTACGTCAGGTCGCAGAGCGCTTGATCGGCATGATGGAATGGCAGTGTGACGACTAATCCGGAAACAATCCGCCTTAGCCGAACATGCGCTCGCCCTGCTCATCGACGAGCTGGCGGCCCTTGGTCAGCGACACTTCGACGGCGTCGTCGAGTGCCGCGAAACGGTCGGCGCGGATGAATTTGTGTTCCTTGACGACACCGCCGACATCCTTGGAAACCACGCCGCAGGTCTGGAACTGGCCGCCTTCCTTGTAGGGCATCGCCTTGATGGCAAAGCCCTTGTATTCGATCTCCTTGGCAACCGTAGGCGCTGCCGTCTCAGCAGTACCGCCGCCACCGCCAAAAAGCCTCTTCAGAAACGACATCTGGTTCTTCCCGTTGTTTTTCCGAAGCTTAGACGCTTGCCTTGTTGCAGTCGAGGCGTTTTGAATTCGACGCAGCCTGAGTGCACGCGAGATGCGTGCACCTGACTTCTTCGCAACTCGCTTTATCCGAGCGAGGCGATGATTTCGCGGTAGGCGAGTTCCGGGAAGGCCTTCAGCGTGCGCGTGCGTACATTGCCGCCTTGGCCGAGGATCAGCGCAAAGCGCGCCGCAACGGCGTCATCAGGCGCTTCGGCTACCGCCACCATGTCGAATTCGCCCATGGTCAGGTAGAACTGCTTGAACGAGCCGCCCATGTCGCCGAGTAGCTTCTTGGCCGCATCGAGCCGCTTGGGCGACGACCGCACCTCGCGCACGCCCTGGTCGGTCCATTTCATCAGCATGATGTATGTCGTCACGGCACACCTCCCTCCGGCGCCACGGAGCACGGCTCATTCGCCGGGGGCGGGCATCCGGGTCATCGCCCTCAAATGCATCCACCAAGGGAGTATCCTCTCCTGCCGGCCTTCCGGCAAGGATGAGCGATCACTGATGTATTTGGGAAAGCTAGCGCTCGGTCAGCGCAAGCTTGGCGCCGAGCATGACGAAGGCCGCGGCAAAGCTGCGGCGCATCCAGGTCATGACACGCGGGCTGCCCGTCACCTTGTCGCGCACGGCTGCGGCGCACAGGCCATAGATGGCGAAGATGATGAAGGTCGCCAGCATGAATACGCCGGAGAGTTCGAGCATGCGGGTCAGCACATGCGGTTCGTTGGGCGCGATGAACTGCGGCAGGAAGGCAACGAAGAAGATCGACAGCTTGGGGTTGAGCACGTTGATCAGCACGCCGTCGACAAGCACCTGGCGTGCGGTGCGCGGATCGGCCTTGTCGTCGACCTTGAGCGCGCCGTGTTCGCGCAGGCTCTGCCAGGCCATGTAGAGCAGATAGGCGACGCCGGCATATTTGACGATCTCAAAGGCCAAGGCGCTGGTGTGCAGCAGTGCAGCAAGGCCGGTCAGTGCCGCGATCAGGTGGGGAACGATGCCAAGCGTGCAGGCGAAGGCGGCAAGCACGCTCGCCCGTCCTCCACGCGATAGTCCTGCGGCGAGCGTATAGACGACGCCGGTTCCCGGCGAAGCAACGATGACAAGCGTGGTCAGCAGGAATTCGATCGACACGGGCGTCCTCCCTCAAGAAGAGGCGACCATAATGCACGACAAGCTTCGGTGGAAGCCACCCGAAAACCTTGAGGATACGGGGGGAGATCGCGGCTCGAAAACCGGTTCCGATTTTTCGAGCCGCGGCTGATCTCAGATGCTCGGGCCGTCTTCGCTCACAGACTTCTTGTCGTTCTTGGTCAGGCCTGTGAGGCGGTCGATGTAAGCGAGCAGCAGCGCCGAAAGCACGAAGGTCAGGTGGATCAGGGTCAACCACATCAGCTGGTTGGAGGTATATTGCTGGTGGTTGAGGAAGACCTGCAGCAGGTGGATAGACGAGATCGCAACGATGGTCGAAGCGACCTTGATCTTGAGCGAGCTGATGTCGATGGTGCCGAGCCAGTGGACCTCGCCATCATGGTTGTCGAAGCGGCTGACGAAATTTTCGTAGCCGGAGATGATGACCATCACGACCAGCGAGGCGACAAGGGCGGCGTCGATCAACCCCAGCACCTTGAGGATGGTGTCGGTGTCGTCGAGCACCATCACCTTCATGACGAACTCATAGAGCTTCTTGACGAAGGACAGCGCGTAGATGCCGAGCGCCACGGCGAGGCCGAGGTAAAACACCACGAGCAACCAGCGCGAGGCAAGGATGATGGATTCAACAGCGTGTTCGAGGCGCTTCATGGGACGTCCGAAATTTTTGCGATTGGGAATTGAGGCTATAGCCGCACGAATGCAACAGGTTTTTGGATAAAACAAGGCCCGGCCGCTGGAGGGGGGATTCGGCCGGGCCTGTATCTCCTCAAATGCCGGAGATGGGACGGGGCAGGGAACCACGTCACCGACAAAGTGGCATCAAAATCCAGCGATTCAATGGCCAAAGCGGGGTGATCGCGTGATTGTTACCGGCGATCCCGAGCCCAGTTGGGGCGCGTTTGCGCCTGAAGGACGATGGAAAAACCCGACCCGCTGATGGCGCGGGCCGGGTCTGTTTCATCGCTTCCAGTCGCTATTTGGCGCTGGCGATCGGCGCCACCAAAGGGGTGATGCGACGGATGGCGACGCGGCGGTTTTCGCGTTCGCGCTTGTCGGTCTTCACCTTGAGGTAGCGTTCGCCATAGCCTTGCGTCGACAGGTTCTCCGGCGGAATGCCGAAGACATTGGTCAACGCATCGGCAACCGACTCGGCGCGACGGTCAGACAGCGCCAGATTGGCAACGTCGGAGCCGACGGCATCGGTGTGACCCTCGATGAGGAAGGTCTCGGCCGGGTTCTTGTTGAGGAGCTTTTCCATGGCATTGGCGACACCTTCGAGCTTGGCGACCTCGGCTTCGCTGATCGAGGCCGAGCCGAACTCGAAGTTGAGCGTGTCGAGGTCGACACGACGCGCGATGTCGCGGACGCGGGCCGAACGCTTGACCTCGTCGATCGAGTAGAGGCGCTTGACGCGCTCGACCGGCGGACGCTCGAGGAAGTCGTAATAGGCGTTGGGGTCTTCGACATACTGTGCGTCGAGAATGTACTCGTTGCGCGGGATATGCAGCTGCATCGGCGGCAGGTCGAGGCCCGGATCACGCCACTCGTCCATCTGTTCGTAATACTGGTCGTCGACATAGCTCAGCACATATTCGCGCCCGTCCGGCGTGATGCGCGAACGCTGGACGATGTCGCCATAGCGGTTGCGAATGGTGATGATCTGGTTGCCATTGTCACGGAGGATCACCTCGCGGGTGCGACCGCGCGGCAGATCCTCGTAGTAGACGTCCTGGGCGTCGCGCGTCATACGCGGCCTGTCGTTGCTCTCGACGATGAACTGGTTGTTGATCTGGATGATGACGCGGTCGCCGATCTCGCGCACCACCTCGGTGCCTTCAGGACGCGGCCTGCGGCGCAGGTCGACCTCGGGCATGCGCTCGATGCGTGTGCCTCGTTCGGCGGTCACCGGCTGGACGGTCACGGGCTGGGCCTGCACGGTTGCCGCCTTGTCGTCGACCGGCGGAGGCCCCGGATCGACCGGTAGCGGCTGCGGCTGAGCGGTTTGCCCCCCAGCCTGGCCGGGTGCTGGCGGCTGCGCAGGCTGGCCAGCCTGCTCACCTTCCGTCGGTTTGTGGGGCTTGGCCGCTTCGGCAGGAGGCGGGGTTTCCTTCTGGCTGTCGAGCAGCGGCGCCTCGTTCGGGTTGACCGGAGCCTCGCCCTGGGCGGGTTTTTCACCTTGTGCCGGTTGCTCGCCAGTCGCCGGCTTTTCGCCGGTCGCGGGTTGCTCACCCGTGGCTGGTTGCTGCGCAGGTTGCTCGCCAGTCGCCGGCTGCTGTGCCGGTTGTTCGCCAGCAGCGGGTTGCTCTGTCCCCGGCTTGTGCTCGGCGGGCTTTTCGCCGGCAGGCGCGGTGGTTTCAGGAGCAGGGGCCGGCGTCGGCACCTGTTCCGGAGTGGGCTGAGCTGGCTTTTCCGCCGGCTGTTCGGCAGGCTGTTCGGCCTGCGGCTTCGGCTCGGGTTGAGCTTGCGGCTGCGGAGCGACTTCGGGCGTAGGCGCTGGCTGCGTCTCCTCTGCGGCAGGCGCCTTTTCCTTGGGCTTGCGCTTGGGCGCTGGCTGTTCTGCCTGCGGTTCCGGCTGCGGTGCAACCTCTGGGGTAGGGGCGGGTTGCTCTTGGGGCTGCGCGGCGGGGGCAGGCTGTTCCTGCGGCTGCTCGGCGACCGGCTCGCGCTTCTTGCGCTTGGGTGCTGGCTCTTCCGCCTGGGGCTGCGGTGCCGGCTCGGCCTGGGGGGCCTCTTGCTGAGGTGCCACTTCTTCCACTGGCTTCTGCTTGCGGCGCGGTTCCGGTGCTGGCTCTTCGGCCTGCGGCTGCTCGGCTCGCGGTTGCGGGGCTGGCTCAGGCTGCGGCGCGGGAGCAGGCTCTGGGTGAGGCTGAGGCTCCGGCTGAGGTTGCGGCTCTGGCTGAGGTTGAGGTTCTGGCTGGGGTGCCGGTTCTGCTTGCGGTTCGGGCGCGGGCGCCTGTTCCTGCTGGGCGCCGCCCTGGCGCGCGGTGCAAGCTTCCGCCGATTCGCCTTCCTGGCACTCGGCCTGCACGCGGATCAGCGGCAGTGCCGGTCCTGCACCATGTGCCGCGCCATGCGGCAGCGGCATGGCGCTCAACGGCGCGGATGCCATGAACAGGCCGATTGCCGTGCCTGCGAGAATCCGTGGTTGGCGTTTCATCGTTGGAAATTCTCCATAAAATAAAGTCCCGTCCCCGACCAAACATGTGGAACCTGAGAATGGTTCCGCAGCCCGGCAGTCGCATCGCTTCGGGGCATTTGCCCGACTGCAACAAGGCAATATCGTGGTTTCACTGAACTGGCGATGAATGCGAAGCTCGCATTGGCTTGACGCGGACGGCGATGCGCGCCACATGCCACAGCATGGACGAGCCCTTCTGGAAAACGACGCCGCTGGAGGCGATGAGCCCCGCGCAGTGGGAATCACTATGCGATGGCTGCGGTAAATGCTGCCTGTCCAAGCTCGAAGACGAAGACACCGGCGAAATCTACTGGACCAGCGTCGGCTGCCGCCTGTTCGACGGTGCGACCTGCCGCTGCTCGGACTACGCCAATCGCCTCGCGCGCGTGCCCGATTGCGTTGGGCTTACGCCGCAAAATGTCCGCACCATCACCTGGCTGCCCAGCACCTGCGCCTACCGGCTCGTCGGCGAGGGGCGCGACCTCTATTGGTGGCATCATCTCGTCTCCGACAGTCCCGACACCGTGCATGACGCCGGCATCTCGGTACGCGGCCGGCTGACGGCTTCGGAGGACGAGCTGGCCGAGCCGGAAGACTATTTCGACCACATGCTCGAAGAAGAGCCGTAAGCGCAGATCCCATCCGATCGCCATATAGCCGTCGCCTTCTGTCGGCTATCTCGCGACCGCACAGCGACTCACGCCGTGTAACGCTCTGTAAGAAATATCCAGCAAAATCAAATATTTGCCAGATGAACCGAATATGAATGCACGGTTCGAAATCGGTTCAGCTTGGGTGGTGCACTCTACGGTCATCGCTCAGGCAAAGACGGCTTGACGCCACGGAGTTCAAGGAGAAGACCATGTTCGACAAGATCAAGACTGCCGCCCTTTCAGCCCTTATCGGCTTCAGCACGCTGGCGGCAATTCCCGCTTCGGCCCAGGCAGATGGCCTTTACCTCAACCTTGGCCAGGGCCAGCCGCGTGTCGGCGTCTATGTCCAGGATGGCAACCGTGACAATGGCCGGTGGGACAACCGCAACAACGGCCGCTGGGATGACCGCAATGATGGCCGCTGGGGCGGACGCCCTGATGATGGCCGCTGGAACCGCAACTGCACGCCCGACCGCGCGCTCGACAAGGCCGATCGCATGGGTGTGCGCCGCGCCCGCATCGTCGACGTCAACCGCCGCACCATCACGGTGAGCGGCCGCAAGTATGGCGAGCGCATTGCTGTCAGCTTCGCCCGCGCCCCGAATTGCCCGGTTGTGCGCTACTAGCACCTGTTTCGTTCCGATTGAATCGGAACGGGTCCAAACAAAACCCCGGAGGCCAGGCCTCCGGGGTTTTTCATTGTTTGCTATCGCCATGAAGTTCTGCCGCGCATGAACGCGCGGCAGAATTCCAGTCTGCTGGTCAGTTTTTCAATTCGAACGTGACGTTGACCTGGACGCGGTAGGCGTTTTCGCCGGCTTCGACGGGAACCGAACCTGCGGCACGGTCGAACGACTTGGCCTGCATCGGCATCGGCGGCGAAGCGAAGGACTGGTCGGCGATCTCGATCACCTTACCGAGATTGACACCGGCCGCCTCGGCCAGCACCTTGGCCTTGGCGATGGCATCCGCCACTGCCAGCTTGCGCGCCTCGGTGATGATGGGCTGAGGCTTTTCGTTGGTGAAGCTGATGCCGCCACCCTGGTTGACGCCGAGCGACACCGCCTTGTCGAGGACATCGCCGGTCTTGGAGATGTCGCGGATGCGCACCGAAAGCGTATTGGTGACCTGGTAGGCGACGAGTTCGGCTTCCTGCGATCCGTCCGGCTTGTTGGTGAAGTTGTAGCGCGGCTGGATCTGGATGCCTGCTGTCTGCAGATCGCGTTCGGCGATGCCGGCGGACTTCATTGCGGCGATCACGGCGGCCATGGCGTCGTTGTTGGCGTCGAGCGCCTCGCGCGCCGTCTTGGCCTCGCGCATCACTGACAGCGACAAAAGCGCAAGATCAGGCGCGACCGACGCTTCGCCTTCGCCGGTCACGATGATGCGCGGCGAGGGCTGATTGTCGGCGCGGGCGGCAGCCGCGGGAAGCGCGAGTGCTGCTGCAAGTGCGAGCGCCATGTATTTGCGATTCATAATATATTCTCCATTCAGCGGGGCCCTTCGAGAGTGTCGAATAGGGGCGGATTATGGGTGGATTGCGGCAGCGCGCAATAGATGGGCGAAGATGGCTTGTGCCAAGCCCAAAAACTTACTATCCAGCCCGCGTGGGGCCCGTAGCTCAATGGTTAGAGCCGGCGGCTCATAACCGCTTGGTTGGGGGTTCGAGTCCCTCCGGGCCCACCATAAGAATTTGATGATGCGCTTTGTGCGTGTGGAGCTTAAATTTGCGTCCGCCTGCACGTTCCCCCCAAAAGGGCGCGCGCCGCTCCATCTCAACAAGCCTGCACGACAGGTATTGGCTAAAGCTCGGCGTTCCTGATCAACTCGATCGGCGCGTCGAGCGTCCAGGTGACACCGTTCGGCTCAAAGCTGAGACGGCCGACACCGTTGAGCGCCAAAGGTGTGACGCGTTCGAGCACGATCTTGCCGAATCCGCTTCTGGATGCCTGGTCGACCGTTGGCCCGTTGCATTCCTGCCAGGTCAGGCGAAAGCGATCGGATGCCGTCCAGCCGACCGAGACGGTTCCGGTGTCGGACGAGAGGGCTCCGTGCTTGGCCGAATTGGTGGCAAGCTCGTGGAAGGCCATTCCGAGATTTTGGACCGCGATGGGAGACAGTGTGATCGGCTCCCCGGATATCTCGACGCGATGCTCTGCTGCGAAAGGCCGGATCTGGTCGTCGACAAGATCGCCAAGGTTCGCACCGCGCCAGTCGCCGTCGACAAGCAAGTCCTGGGAGCGCGACAGCGCCATGATCCGGTTGCGGATCTGGCGCTCGAATTCGCTCACGGTTGCGGTGTTTTTGCCGGTCTCGCGGATCATCGACAGGATCACGGCGAACTGGTTCTTCACCCGGTGATTGACCTCGCGCATCAGCATGCGAATACGGTTGTCGCTCTCCTTGCGCTGGGTGATGTCCCTGGCGATTTTCGATGCGCCGATGACCTTGCCGGTGGCGTTTCGCACGGGCGAGACAGTGAGCGAAATCGCCACTTGCCGACCGTCCTTGCGCCTTCTGACGGTGTCGAAATGCTCGACGCGTTCGCCGCTTCTCACCTTGGAGATGATGAGATCTTCTTCGTCTTGCCTGTCCGCCGGGATCAGGAGCTTGATGTGCTTGCCGAGGACCTCGTCCGCCGAATAGCCAAACAGCCTGGTGGCGCCGGCGTTCCAGCTCTGGATGATGCTGCCGAGGTCCTTGCTGATGATGGCATCGTCGGAGGATTCGACGATCGATGCCAATAGGTGGGTTTTCTCTTCTGCTTGCTTTTGCGCCGACGTGTCGATCAGCAGGTTGATGGCACCGGTGATCTTGCCGGAACTGTCACGCAAGGGTGCAGGATATGCGAGGAACGGGACGAGCGTGCCGTCGGGCCTTTCGGCAATCGCGGCAGCGCCACGGATCGCGCGACCTTCCTTGAGTGCTATCGCCATCGGGCAATCGCCATGTGCGAGGGGGGCGCCTTCGGCGGTCCTGAGCCGCCACGAACCGCACCACTCGTCTTTTCCGATTTCGGGGCGGTGTCCCCAAAGCTCAGCCGCCGCCTCGTTGAAATAGGTGATGCGTCCGTCGACATCGGTCGTGTAGACCGCAGCTTGCAGCGCGCCGAGCAAATTCTCGCGATCGGTCATCAGCGCAGCCGCTCCATTGGCATCGATAGGCTATTAAACGCGAATGCGTCACAAGTCGTTCCTTCGGCGTATTCCTCGCCGCAAGCGTTCTTAAACGATCGTGCCGTGGCGTGGTATAGAGCATCACGCGGATTGCAGGTCCAGCAACAACTAACCTGCCTTGCTCTTAGTGCGCATATTCCTGCGCTTATGGTCGAGTGCGCACGACGCCACGCAGTGGCGCAACATATCTTCGGCTGCGAAATGCGACTTATGCTGAAGACGCTTCGAAATGGGCAAATGCCTCGCCAATGTCCGACATCGAGAACACTGCGTCTCGAAAAGCGCTCTTATAGGGCGCTACAACAACACGATATGACTGCTGCAAATCACATCAAACATGCAGGAGGCAAAAATGACACTGCAATTGACAGGCATCCACCATCTGACCGCCATCACCGCGGACGCTCCGGCAAATCTTGCCTTCTATACCAAGACGCTCGGGCTCAGGCTGGTCAAGAAGACGGTCAACCAGGACGACACCAGTGCGTATCATCTGTTTTATGCCGACGGCGAAGCGACGCCGGGCACGGACCTGACCTTCTTCGACTGGCCGGTTGGCCGCGAACGGCGCGGCACCCACAGCATAGCGCGCACCGGCTTGCGCGTTTCGGGTGAAAAGAGCCTGACATGGTGGCGCGAGCATCTCCAGCACTCGGGTGTGGCACATGGCGAGATTGCCGAAATCGGTGGCTATCGCGCGCTTGAATTCGAAGACGCCGAAGGCCAGCGCTTCCGGCTGATCGACGATGGCGGCAAGGGCGATGCGCATCCGTGGAGCAAGAGCCCGGTTCCCGTCGAGCACCAGATCAGGGGGCTTGGGCCGATCACGCTCAGCGTTCCCGATCTTGCGTCGACCGAACTGGTGCTGACCAAGGTGATGAACATGCGCCAGGTGCGCGACCACGCATCCGCCGACGGCAACGGGCATGTCCATGTCTTTGCCATGGGCGAGGGTGGTCCTGCGGCTGAACTGCATGTCGCCGTGCAGCCGAAGCTGCCTGCGGCCCAGCAAGGTGCCGGTGCCGTGCACCATGTCGCCTTCCGCACGCCTGATATCGAGTCCATGCATGAATGGACCGAGCGGCTGGCAAGCGTGCGCTTGCCGTCGAGCGGCGAGGTCGAGCGCTATTATTTCCGCTCGCTCTATTTCCGCGAGCCCAACGGCATCCTGTTTGAGATCGCCACCGACGGCCCTGGCTTCACCGCCGACGAGCCGCTGGAAACGCTCGGCGAGCGGCTGGCGCTGCCGCCCTTCCTCGAGCCCAGGCGGGCCTCGATCGAAGCAGGCTTGAAGCCGCTTGTCTGATCGGTATCTGCCGGGAGGCGGGATCCTCCCGGCAGCCTATTTCGGAGTGAAGGACATGACCAAACTTATCGGCATATCGGGCAGCTTGAGACACGGCTCCTACAACGCCGCCTTGCTGCGGGCGGCGGTAGCGATGACGCCCGAAGGGGTGGAACTGCATGCCGCCTCGATCCGCGGTATTCCGCTTTATGACGCCGATGTCGAGGCGGCGGACGGTATTCCAGATGTGGTCGCCGAGCTCAAGGAGCTGGTCGCCGGCGCTGACGGGCTGATGCTGTTCACGCCCGAATACAACAACTCGATCCCCGGCGTGTTCAAGAACGCCATCGACTGGATGAGCCGCCCGGCGAGCGACATCAAGCGGGTGTTCGGTGGCAAGCCTGTCGCGGTGGCGGGCGCCTCGGGCGGAGGTTTTGGCACGACGCTCAGCCAGAACGCATGGCTTCCGGTGCTGCGTACCCTGGGAACCAATCCGTGGTTTGGCGGACGCATGCTTGTTGCCCGTGCGCATAGCGTCTTTGACGCGACTGGTGCGATCACCGACGATGGCGTGCGCCAGCAACTGCAGCAGTTCGTCCACGGCTTTGCCGAGTTCGCCGAGCGGGCAAAGCAAGCGGCCAAATAGCGACCGTCTTTCTCAGAAGTTCTTTCCGACCTTGAGGCCAAAGGCGTGGCTCTGGCCGACACCGCCGACAGCCGTGCGGTAGTCGAACCTGGCCGTCCAGTGATTGTTCAGCGACGCATCGAGCGATGCCCCCAGCGTGACATAGTCGCTGCCGCTGCTGTCGGTCCTGTAGCCGTAGCGCAGGACATCGATGTCGGCATAGCCGAGGCTGACCTGGCTGGAACCTTCGAAATCATGGACATATTCGACGCGCGCGCCGGGTTTCAGAACGCCCCAGCCGGTTGCAACAGCGTATTCGAGCCGAAGCYCGGCAATGCCCGAAAGCGTGTCGACGGTCTGGCTGCCATATTTCAGGAGGTAGGCGTCCTTGCCCGTTTCAGTGAAGCCATCGAGCCACGATCTTGAGAAATCCAGCCTGCCATAGGGCGAAACGAGCCAATCTTCGCTGCGCTTTTCATAGCTGGCCGTGACGGACCCGAAAATCTGGCGGCCGTCGCGTTCACCTTCCGCGAAATTGCCGGTCGGAGTTTCAAATCGCGCGCTGGAGAAATCGAGCCAGCTGCCGCCAATGAGCGCATCGATGAAGGTTGCCTTGAGCGGCGAATAGCTTGCATAGACAGCGCCGCTATAGGCGTGCGCGCGGCTTTCAGTTCCGTTCGAACCGATGTCGGTTGCATCGCGGCCATAGCCGAAGCCAAAACCCGCCACCAGAGATTTCGACAAGCGGTAGTCAAAGCCGCCGCTGACGCCGACCGTGGTGTAGTCCAGACTCAGCTTGCCGTCGTCGCGCTTGCCGAAATTGACGTAACCGCCCGTCCATATGGCGAGCTTGCCGAGGTCGACATCGATCGCTGGCTGCGCGGGTTGGCTGCCCTTGTTGTCTTCGGATGCGTAATTGTGCATCGCAAATCCGCCGCCGGCTTCGGTCGCGGGATTTTTGCCCAGAAGGTCCTCAAGCCGCTGCTCGGCCTCGTCCTTTCGGTCATTGCCGGCATAGCCCAACCTGACCGCCATGGAGTTGCGGCGGCGGTCGCCTTCATCGTGCAATTGTTCGAGCCGCGAATTGAAGTTCTGCGTCTGGGTGTCGGCAAAGCGCCTGGCGCTGTCGGCTTGCGCGGTCAGTAGGCCGGTGACTTCGCTGTCCTTGGATGGATCGGGACGGCCTTTGACATCGAAATAGATCGAGGTCTGGGCGGAACTGGCAAAGGCATTGCTCAACGTGAAGACGACCGTTGCCGTGCCTTCGAACGTGACATCGGAGGCGAAAGTGAGCTCGGTGCCGGAGATCGAGGCCGGGCCAGCGGTCACAGGCGAAGCCGAGACCAGTGCTGCCGCTGTGAACGGACCGCCGGTCGCACCTTCGGTCAGATCGACGACGACCTGCTTGCCGGCATCGACGCTGATGCGCCGCGAAACCGCAACGGGGGTCAGCGCGGCCACGGTCAAGCTATATGTCTTGATTGCGGTAGTGGGGCTGCCAGCCGTGCTGTCGGTGGCCGAAACGGCGATGGAGAAACTACCGGCCGTGCTTGGCGTGCCGCTCACCGTCATGGAGTCTGCCGTGGTGGCCGTGATCGACAAGCCCGAAGGCAATCCGGTTGCCGAATAGCCGGTGTAGGGTGCGGTGCCGCCGGCGAATGTGAAGGTCTGGCTGTAGGCCGAGCCGACCGTGCCGCCGGCATTGGGAGCGACCGGATCAACGACAACAGTCGATGCCGTCACGGTTACGGAGTAGGCTTGCGACGCGGTGAATTGCTGCCCGTCTTTCACCGTTACGGTGAAACCGAAAGTGCCTGTACTTGTCGGCGTGCCCGATAGGGCGCCGGTCGACCCGTCCAAGGTCAGCCAAGTGGGCAGGGAACCAGTGGTGACGCTGAACGTGTAGGGAGCTGTGCCACCCGTTACGGTCAGCGTCTGTGAATAGGCTTGTCCAGCTGCGCCATCGGGAAGCGAGGCCGGCAGGGTTATGGTTGGGGCGCCGACAGCATAATAGTTCGAACTGACGATCCCGCGGCCTGCGTTGCCGGCCAAGTCCAACACGCCGGTCATATCCAAAATGATCAGGTTGTTTGCTTGCGATATACCGGATACCGGCGTCAGGGTGGTAGTCCATGTTATGCCGCCATCCGCGGACGACACCGCCGACAAGGTGCCGTTGTCGGTCGTCAGGTCGGCGTTCGTAAAGTCGGTTACAGCCTCCGAGAAGGTAATCGTCACCAGCGATGTGTCACCGGCGCTGAGCGACGTTTTCGTAACAACGACCGTTGCAGTCGGCCGAATGGTGTCGATCTCGAAAACTGCCCGGGCAGTTCCGATGCCGGAATTTCCGGCCTCGTCGTGCACTCCGGTCATGTCCACGGTGATCGCGGACGTGGCGGTTATGTTGTTGGTGGGCGTAAATTTTGCCGTCCATGTTATGTTGCCGCCTGACGAGGACACCGCCCACAGGGTTCCGTTGGTGATGGTCACGTTGGCGTTGTTAAAGTCGACAACGGGTTCAGAAAAAGTGATGGTCACGTCAGCTGTTTGACCAATGCCAATCCTTGAGTGGGTGACGACGACTGTCGCAGTTGGACGCCTGGTATCGATCTCGTAATTGGCCGAACTGGTCGTGCCTGTTCCAGCATTGCCAACGAGGTCGGTCACGCCGGCGTTGTTCAGGATGATCACATTGGATAGTTTGCTTTCGTCGGCCGTGGGGATAAACGTTCCCGTCCAGGTGATGCCGCCATCGGAACTGGACACCGCCGACAAGGTGCCGTTCTGCACGCTCACGTCGCCGTTGTCGAAGCCCGTCACCGCCTCCGAAAAGGTGAACGTCACCAGCGATGTTTCGCCATCTGCGAGGCTGTGGTCGGACATGACGATCGTCGCGGTCGGCCGCTGGTCATCGAGAGCGAATTTGTTGGAGGTGACGGTTCCGGCGCCGGCGCTGCCGGGCGAGTTGCCATTTATGCCCACCATGTCGAGGTAAACCGCATTGGACGGGCCGGTTGTGCCTGCAGCGGGCGTCAGCATGACCGTGAAGGTGCCGTTGTTCGAAGTGTCCAGATTCGACACAGTGCCACCTGTGACGGCCAATTTGCCCAGGCTCATGCCGGTTACGGGCTCTGAGAATTTGATCGTCACATCAGATGTCTGACCAATGCCAATCACAGCTTTTTGGACTTCGACGGTCGCCGTAAGGGGGTCGCTTAACGCCGCCGACGGCCAAAGCGCGCCGATACAAAGCAGCAATACCAGGCCGAGCCACGTCCGGAATCGTGCAAGCGCCGTTGTCGCAATCGCACGTTGCTTTGCCTGATGCTGCATTTTTGGCCCCCGCCAATCGCATTCCAA